>JAQVGG010000021.1 GCA_028696815.1 Candidatus Altimarinota bacterium | reverse complement strand
AAACTATGTTGAACAACAATGACAAGAGGAACACTATACCGAAGAAATAGAACTTTAAATTCCAGTAAAAACAAAAAGCCCCATCCCTTTAGGGTGGGGTTGAAGAAAAGTTAAAACTTATTTACTTCAAATTCATATCGGTCAACTTTTTAGTATTGATGGATCAATTTTCCAATCTGATTCAGGAACTTTTTTTAATAATTGAATAAATTTAAAAAGCTCCTCTGTTTTATTATTTTCATATACATAATAAGCTAAATTTTTTCAATATTTTAAAGGATTATCTACTATTTTTTTTGCTCCAGCACTTCATCATAACCATTGAACTTCAGCTATAGCTCTCCAATCTTCTCATCAAATTAACTGTATTTTTCAATCATAGTTTAAAAGATTTACAACATCATTTCAAAATTTTTCTAGAGAATTTATATCTAAAGGTAAATTTAATATATTATCATTAACTATTATATAATACTGATTTTTTTTTCTATCAATGGCAAAATCAATATCATATCATTCTTTTAACTGCTTATCTAATTGCTTTACTATTCATAAAGCTAGAGCCTCCTCTGTTTTAAATTCCAGATTATTTAATAATTCATCTGTATTTTTTTCAGTATCAATATATTCTAAATTTGTATTATGCTCTAATCACATATTTTTTTATTTAATTATTATAATCTAAACTTATTTTAACATAAAAATTTTTTATTAGCAAAAAACTAGATATTTTAAAAAAAATTCCTACAATCATTTATAATTTGTAATTGTTAATTCGTAATTGTTAAGCATGTCATTTGTCCATTTACATACACATTCTCATTATACTATACTAGAGTGACTTCCAAAGCCATGAGCATATGCGGCTAAAGCAAAAGAGTTAGGTATGGAAGCAGTAGCACTAACTGATACTTCAAACATACATGGTTGTCATGAGTTTTATAAAGCTTGTAAAAGTGAGGGAATTAAACCTATTTTGGGGACTGAAATCTATGTGGAATCATATCTAGATCCTAAGCTAAATCATAAACTAGTTTTATTAGCAAAAAGTTTAGCTTGATATAGAAACATTATAAGCCTTGTATCAAAGGCCAGTTTAGATAATCCTTGACTTACAGCTAAGATAAAGTTTTCAGATATAGTGAGTTTAAAAGATGCTGTTTGAGACTTAGAAATAGTATGTTTATCATGACCTATTACATGAGAAATACCATACTATATTCTTTCAGGAAAATCAGATTTAGAAATAGTTGATAGAGTAGGTGATTATAAAGAGGTGTTTTGAGAAGAAAATTATTTTTTAGAGCTTTTATATCATGATGATATACCTAAACAAAGACTTGTAACAGACAAGCTAATAGAACTTGCTTCTAAAAATAACTTACAAGTAGTTGCAACTCAAAACTCTTACTATGTAGAAAAAACTGACAAAAAAACTCAGGATGTTATCATGGCTCTAGGAACATGACATGAGTTAGAAAATCCTGATAGACCAACTATGATTAATTGAGATTATAGTTTTTTGAGTGAAGAAGAGATGCAGATGCTTTTTGGTTTTATTCCTGAAGCATTAGAAAACACAAAAAAGATAGCGAGTATGGTAGATATCAAAATCGAAACTTGATGAATATTAATTCCGATTTTTGAATTACCTGAAGAGCATCAAAAGATATACAAAGAATCTTTAGAGTTTGAAAAGGACGATTATTTTGTCGAGTGAAAAAAATGAAAAAAAGAAGATTATGTGCAGAAATTAACAAGTGATGAGTGGTACTTAAGGTATCTTTCATTTGCATGATTAAACTGGAGATATAAAGCGGGTTTATCCACAGAAACTATATTTAAACTTGTACAAAAACTAGATAAATCATGACTTCAAAAGCAATTAACTGAAACTTCTCCAGAAGAGTTAAAGGATCTTTCTTTAATATTTTATAGTGATGAGAAAAAAGATATTCTAAATTGATTAACACAAGACTTACAAGATAAAATTGAGAGACTGGAATATGAGCTTATTGTTGTACATGAGATGTGATTTGATGCTTATTTTTTGATAGTAGCAGACTATATAAACTGGGCTAGAAATAATGATATACCTGTATGACCGGGTAGGTGATCAGCCGCTTGATCTCTTATGGCTTACCTTTCGGGTATAACTGATATAGATCCATTACCTTATGGATTACTTTTTGAGAGGTTTTTAAATCCTGCCAGAGTATCGATGCCAGATATAGATACTGACTTTGCTGATAGTGATAGAGATAAAGTTGTAGAGTATTGTAGAAATAAGTATTGAGCTGATAGAGTTGCTCAGATATGTACATTTTGAACTTTTGCTGCTAGGGCTGCAGTTAAAGATGTCGGTAGGGTTTATGGTATCCCTTTTGCTGAGATGAATGAGCTTGCAAAGCTTATTCCTGAAAAACCAGGTACGAAACTAAAAGCAGCTTTGGAAGACTCTATAGAGTTTAAACAAGCTTATGATACAAATAAAAAGTACAAAGAAATAATAGATAACGCATTAAAAATAGAGTGAAATGTAAGACAGCTATGAGTACATGCTTGTGCTGTAATTATCGCTCCTCAACCAATGACAAATTTTACTGCTTTGCAACATCCTCCTAAAGATAGTGAAGCGATTGTTACACAGTATAGTGCTTATCCTCTTGAAGATTTAGGTCTTTTAAAAATGGACTTTTTGTGACTTAGAAATCTGACAATTATAAAAAGAGCACAAAGAATCATAAAAAACAATAAGAAAATAGATGTAGATGTTTTAGGTGTAGATTTAACTGATAAAAAAGTATTTGAAGTATTTGCTGCTGGTGATACAACATGAGTTTTTCAATTTGAATCTGATGGTATGAGAAAATATTTACGTGATCTTTGACCAGATAATTTTGAAGATTTAATAGCGATGGTTTCTCTTTATAGACCTGGGCCCCTTGCTTATATACCAACTTATATTGATGTAAAGTACTGAAGAAAAGAACTTAAATATTTAACTGATGATTTAAGAAAAGTTTTAGAAGGTGCTTGATACTCTGAAGATGAAATTCTGGAAGAAAAAAGGAAACTAGAAGAAGATCTTGCTCCAATCCTTGACGTAAGTTATGGTATTGCTGTATATCAGGAACAGCTTATGTTTATAGTTCAATATATGGCATGATTTTCTTTATGAGAAGCAGATCTACTTAGAAGATGAGTATGAAAGAAAAAGCTTGATGTTATAGAAGCTTTAAAAAAAGAGTTTATAGAAAAGTGAGCTGCTTATAGGCAGTATAAACCCGAAACAACAAACTATATATATACCGAGATGATAATGCCTGCAGCAAACTATTCTTTTAATAAATCTCATGCTGCATGTTATGCTTTTATTGCCTATCAAACAGCCTATTTAAAAGCATACTACCCTACAGAGTTTTTAACTTCTATGATGGTATCTGATGAGGAAAATATGGAAAGAATTGTGCTTGAAGTAGGGGAATGTGAAAGTAAGTGAATATCTGTTTTACCATCAAGTGTAAATGAATCTTTAAAGCATTTTACATATATAGATGATAAAAATATCAGATTTTGATTAAAGGCGATTAAGGGTATTTGAGACTGACCTATTAACAGGATTATAGAAGCAAGAAAAGAAGTTTGAGGTATGTTTGAAAGTTTAGAACAGTTTATAGAAATATGTTGAAAAGAAGTGATAAATAAAAAATCTCTTGAAGCTTTGATTTTAGCTTGAGCGATGGATGACCTATGAGAAAGAAAACAGATGTTTGACTCTATTCAAAATATGATAAAATTTTGTCGTAAAGATGAAAAGAAAAAACAAACGAGTCAAATATGACTTTTTGATAACAGTGAGGATTTTGAAGATAAACTTGAGCTTGAAAAAGTTGCTCCAATGAGTTTTGAAGAAAAACTGTCAGGAGAAAAAGAGATGATTGGTTTCTGGGTATCGGGTCATCCACTTGATGGATTATCAAGATATTGTGCTAGAAGAAGCAATAATGTCGCTAAACTAAAAATGAGTTTTGAAGAGTTATGAGAATTGCCTGAGTATAAAATAGTTGAAGAAAGTAATTCTCCTCCCTTAATTCCTCCCCCTACTGGAGATGGAAATAATAAATCTCTTTCTCCAGAAGGGGGGAAGGTTAGGATGGGGGAATCAAATAAACAAAAGCAAGATATAGCTCAAGCTGTTTGAGTGATTATTGATATGAGAAAGATAATCACAAAGACTTGAAAACCTATGGTATTTTTAAAGTGTGAGGGATTTGATTATGAGTTTGAAGTTGTGATTTTTGCAAAGGATGTTGATAAGTATATTGATAAATTGGCTGTAGATAAAATAATTATAGTTAATTGAACCTTACAAATAAATCTAGAATATTCTAGGAAATCAATTCAAGTGAGAGATCTAAAGATTGCTACCATAACACAAGTAATAGATAATGCTATAGATCTTTGACTTTTTGATTCAGCTGAGAGAAGATTTAAAAACTTAAGTTTAAATGAGAAAGGTGAAGAAAACCCACCTTTAAATCCTCCCTACCAAGGAGGGGAATATGAGGCTACTTCTCCCCTGCTAGGGGGAGATTGAGAGGGGGGTTGTAACCGAGTTTGTGAATTATATACTGAGGATTTTGACTCAAACTTGGATGATAAAATAAAATGAAATAAAGCAGAAAAAGAAGAGCAATTACATAATTTACAAAATAATGAGTTTGTAGTAGAGGTCCCAAATCATGCAAAAAAAGAAGATTTAGTGTTACTGAAAAATTTTTTAGAAACAGAAGAGTTTTGAGATATTCAAGTATTTATAGATATAAAAGGGCAAAAAGTTGATACAAAATTAAAGGTGAAAGAAGTTTCAAATTTGGAGATGTGGATTCAAACAACTTGGTACAATTAAAAGATTTAAGCTGTCTAAAAAATTTATACAAAAACTCTTGTAAAAAAAGACTTTTTAACTATTATGTTAAAAAGTCTTTTTTTGTTTACTTATTCTTGAAATCTCAGGGAAAATATGAACTACTCAAAATTCCAAAAGTTTACATCTTTCATCTTAATTTTTTCACTTTTGTTCTCTATAACATTTAGAGTTCCTTTTTTTGAGTTTTTGAAAACTGTTAAGGCAGAAGATGATAACTTCTATAGCTTAGTATCAATAATTGTTGATGAGGATACATATCAAAAAATCTGAAATAAAATTGATAGATATGCAAAAGATATACAATGAGTTTTAGAAAATACTAGAGCTGTAATTCTGCCAGTGCCAACTGATGCAGATGCAATTGATATATCATCATTAAATGAGTGACTGTATTTTGAAGGTTATAAATCTTTAAAAAATGTAAGTTTTGAATCAAGGTTAGTATGAACTGTTCTTGTGTGAAATATTCCGCTTCCAGTTTTGTCAGATAATAACAAAACCACAAAAAGCATAGTCCCATATACAGATTTTGAAAACAAAGCTTATATTTTCAATCACCAAAGTTGATATTATGAAAAAAATGGGGAGGCAAGTGAATTAGTAAGTCCTGAGGTTTGGCACTGAGTTATATCACCAAATTCATGAAATAATTCTATAGATATTGAACAGCTTGAGGCTTTTTTTAATAAAACTCATGACTATTACTTATGAGTTTGAAATTTTGATTCTTCAAAATGAATAATAAATGGAAATCAAGAACAAGGTAATCCTGTTTCCTATGAACCATTTGTTTTTTATTTTGATCAATTTAGGGAGGAAAAAGCTGTTTATTACCCTTGATATAAATGATATACTGCATATCTTGATAATAAAGAAGATATTGTTTATAATAGATTTAGTAAAGATTTAGCACAAAAAATAAAAGAAGAAGTTTTGTGAGCTCAAAATGATGAAATTTCAGATTTGATTAATAGTATATCTGATGAAAAAATAAAAGAAGCTTTTGATTCGCAACAAGAATCAAATTTAGATAATGTATCAGATATATCGACAAGAACAATTACTCAAGAAGCATTAAATAAATTTATAGAAGTTTTTAATTGAGGTGCGTTAGAAGATATAAGAACAAATGTACATAATGCTTGAAGATATAATTGAGATTGATCAAATGTGAATGTTGATTTTATTCCTTATCTAGTTTCAATTATTGATGTTGTATCAGATGAACTTATAAAAAATGTAAACACTGATATAGAAAATAAAATAGATGATTTAGTCAAGAATGGTTTATCAAGAAATATCCCAATATTAGAATCATATAGTACAGATTACAAAGATGGTACTGGTAATATAGCTTGATGAGATGAGTGAATTTGTTCATCACTATATATAAATTTTTTGCATTGAAAGGATGCTTCCACTATAAGAAATGCGTCAGAATGTACAATATATCGTTGATCTACTTATAATTCTTGAACTTTAGTTGAAGCAAATAGATGATTAAATATTAAAAACATAGAAACTGATTTTATAGATTTAAAAAACTTATGAATTGTTCATTGTCCTTCTATGATGTGAACACAGTGATATTGGTGATGAAATAGCCCGGTAAATCTAAATCAGTCGGATATGATGAATGTAAATTTAAAGTTATCTACGCATGATCTAAACTGATCTGTTAGACCATTGTATGATATACTAGGGTCTTCTAAAATAGAGAATGCCTCCATGAATCCTAATCCATTAAATTGTTATGATAATAATTTAATTTTAACTAATAGAGTATCTCAAGATATATTTCAAGGTGCATCTACATGTGAGGTATCTTATAATGTTCCACTTTGATGATCAAATGCAGTTTGATGGACTTGTGACTCAAATAATATAAAAAAAGATTATTATAATAGTTTTAAAGATGATTATGAATTATTTTCTTGATTTTGAATATTTGATAATTGTACAATAGAAAGACTTAATCTTTCTTGAAGAAATATAAAATCAACAAGTATATGATTATTTTCAAGTGAAGAATGTATTCCAATTACTGAGATTGAATATAATTACAATTCTATATCTTCGTATATAACTCACAAATCTCCGACTTCACAAGAGTTATATTTAGAAATAACTAATCCTATAACTCCAAATTTACCAATTGATAAAGATAGATATATTGATTTTATATCAGCTAACTGAAATTATGCAAAAATTCAATATCCATATTTATTTAGGGTAGGGGCATTAACCCAAAATGGTTCAAATAACTTATCTTTTGATGAACAAATATATAATATTGAATCAGTTTTAAATGATTATCTATCATCAAAAAGTAGTGAAATAAATTCAGTAATAAGAATAAATAATCCATCAACTCTTACCTGAGTCGATTTAGAAATATACGAGTTATTTAAAACTTGATTGTATCCTTCTGCAAATATTAATCTAATAGAATATTTAAAAAATAAACCAATAAAAACAATAGAAATAAACTGAGAACAAAAAAATATAAGTTATTATGACTACTTGGTTTTTTCTATTTATTGGAGTAATTTAAATTCTGTTTCAGCTAAATATAAATTTATATTGGAGTATTATCTTAGTGACCAATTTTGAGGTAATAATTTTGATTTTATTTTACCAAAAAATAAAAAAATTTATGAGATAGCATATTTATGAGCATCATGAGATGCGCAAAATATGTATGTAAAAATTGACCCAGAATCAAAATGAGAAAACCCTTTTTGAGATATAATTTCAAGTAATTCTTTATTTGACTCAAGTTTACTTTGAGTGAAAGCAACGAGTTATACTACTGAAAATACTCTTTTTAAGTGTGCGCCACCGGAGTGAGTTCCTATTTGGGAATGGATACCAGCAGTTATTTGTCGGATAAATGATATGTTACCACCAACCATAAAATTATCAAGTGAGCAATGTGGTTGAGATTTATTAAATGAGGTTGATTTATTTAATTTAAAAAATTATGAAGATGAACATAGTTGTATAAATTGAGATAAAAATAAAAATTGAATAAATGATTGTATTGAAAATTGATTAAATTGATGAAGTCTTGTATTAAGTTCATCAACATGAAGTTACTGATATAATAAAATTTGAGATTTAAAAGCTATTATAAAAGATAGTTTATGAGATAAAATTTTAATTGATAATGAGACATATGTACAGTTTTATATAAAAGAAATAAAAACTTCAGAATGAGAAGTTATTTATAATAGATGACCTTTAAATGAAAGTATAATAGAAAAGATTAATAAATATATTTACTTTAATGAAGATGATGTTAGAGCGGTTTTTTGAGAAGCTAATTATACTTTTTCTACAAAAAATAAAGATGTGGATATAGTTTTTTGAGCTTTTTTAGAAAAAAAAGATAATGAGTGAAATATTATTTATGCACTTGATTCAAATGATTTTTTGATACAGGTAAGAAAAGAAAATACATCAGATTCAAATTTATGAGAAATAAATAATTTTCTTTGAGATGCTTCTAAAATAGAGTTAAACATATGAAGTACAGTTTTAGAATCATGATGAAGTGTTTCTACGAATGTAGTTACAATCTACGATGATAAATGAGATATTGCATCATGAAAATATTATGAGATAGAGCTTAGTATACTTGGAGATTCATTAGAATTTGAAAATGGTGGCAAAAGTATAGTTTATACTACTTTTGAATGATTTAGAGCTTTTAGGGTAAGGTCTACTGGAGAAGATTGAATTTCTAAAATTAGAGTAAAATTAATTAAAAATGAAGAAAATTCATTACTAACTTCTAAAGATATAAAGGTAGTTAGTGATATTGAGTTATATGTTGCTTTACCAAGTGAACAGTTTAAAGTATGAGGTAATACTTATAATTTAAATATTGAGATCCAGGATAATTTATGAAATTGAATCTCAGATTTTAATTCTAGATTATACTTAAATATTCCTAGTAAGTATTGAAGAGTAAAAAAAGATTATTTTGATGTTGTTAACTGAGTTGCAAATGTAGAATTTGAAACAGCTTTTGTTGCATGAAAAGATGTTCCTTTTGAATTTCAAGTAGAAGGCTTAAATGGTATATATAAAAAATATTTCAACATAGTACCTGAAAAGCCAATGAAGATTGATTTAAAAACTATGAAATCAAAACTTGAGGCTAGTAGTTCTGCTTATACTTATGTAGAAGCAACTTTAAAAGATATTTACTGAAATATTGCTTTTAATGATAATTCAACAAGGTTAAATATAGAATTACCTAAAAAGTATAAAGATATAATAATTTTAGATGAAACATCAAAAACTGTAAATAACGGTGAAGCTAAATTTAAGATAAATGCCACAGAGCTTCCTTGAACAGCATATTTAAAAGTATCATCTACTCCTAGTTTAAATAATAATAGTTATGAGATAGATTGACAGACTCCATTTCTTAAAAATGAGTTAACAATAAGTTGATTTAAACAAGACTGAATTTTATCAGATCTGTGAAAAAAGTTTTTTTATGAAGTGGATAGTACTAGTTATAGATCTCTATTTAATAAAATAGAAGATTTACAAAAAAGTGACGATTATAAAAGTTTAAGCGATACCCAACAAACTTCTTTATTAAGTTTGTGGAATGAAAATAATAAATATATAATATACTGAGTTTGAGAAAATGCTATACAAATAGATACATATTATTTTTGGTCAGCAGATAAAATACAATGAAAAAAATATAATTCTTTATATACGGTTTTATTGTGATCTAATTATTGAGATTTTACTGTAGAGAATTATTTAGCATCGTGAATCTTATTTGATAGAGATAATAGATGACTTGCTGTAACTACTTTATTAAATAATCCTTATAATTATAATGACATTGTACAAATATCTTCAAATTGATCTATACAAAAAGTTTATAATAATTTTGATTTAACTCAAGATATAAATATTAATTTAGAATTTAATCAAAATAATGTTCCATACTTAGATTTATTTAATAATTCATTAAATACTGAAGTAGGAAAAATATTTTTTAATTTTCAAAATAAAGTTAATATAAAAGAATGTACTAAAATTGAATGTACGGAAAACTTAAATGAAACTACAATTTTCTTTAAAAATAATAACTCAAATTATAGTATATATAAATTTAAAAATGGAATAGAGTTAAGAAATAGTTTATGACAAGCTGTTTTTAAGGTAAGTGATGATTGAAAAATTTATACTGATACAAATATAACACTTGAGCTTGATACTACGTTATCTAAAGCAACAATATTCAATGTTAAAGTATCTAATACTACAATATGACAAATATGATTTTACTTTGTTGATAATCATATAAAAATAGCAAGAGACAATATAGCTTTAAATTGATTACTAGGCACATCTCCAAATTCTATAATTATTTTTCTAAATAACAATGATTATAATATAAGAGATATTTTGTCTTCAGATACAAGTGAGGAAAAATCTATTTATTATCATGACCCTTTTGATGATGATTTAGCTTTGGATAATTTTACAAAAGAAAATTTATATTCATATGAAAATTTTGCTAAGCAAGAGTGATTATGATGGAAGTCTTGAAATAAATCAATACTAGAATTTGCATCATGAAAAAATGTATGAGAATCTGTTTTGAATTTTGCAAGTGTATGATTAATAAACTTGTGAGATCCTGTTATATCATTAAAAAATAGAGAAAGAACGTTACCTTGAACTGACATTATAAGAAAATTTGATAGAACTATTTGAAAAAAAATTAATTCTACAGAAATCTCATCATATCAAGTTTTTGATTATAACGATGACTGAAAAGATGATATACTACTTATATGAAAAGATAAATATTTTAAACTCCTTGAAAATAAAGATATACATTGAGATTTTTTAAATCAAAGAAATTTAGCAAGAGTAGTTGATTTATGAAATGAAAACTTGATTTTAGCTTGAGATTTTACTTGAGATAATTATGAGGATATATTTTTTGTTAATAATGAATGAAACCCCTATCTATTAAATAACTTTCAAAAAGATTTTTTAAGAATCGATTTAGAGAGTCAATTTGATTTGAATGCAAAAATAATTAAGTCAAAGGTTTTTGATATGGATAATGATGAAATTGATGATATTATAGTTTTAGATGATTCATGAAAAATAGTAATATTTTATTGATGATGAAATTCTACTTCTCCTCAATTTACTAAAAATATTGTATCAAATGATTATTGAATTACTTTAAATAATCAAGTAAGAGATGATTTATGAGCTGTTTATTTCGATTGATTATATCAGCTTTCAGATGAAGGAGATAATAGTGAGTTATTGGAAAGTTATGAAAATTTTAATTGAAATATTGATGATATATTAAATAAGTTACTAGATGAAAATTCAGATGTATATTCAGTAATATTATCAGCAGATGAAAGCTTAATGGATTGATTTATATTTGTAAGAGTTCCTTATAATTCAAAAAGTAGCGATGATATAATTTTTTCTTCTGAATTAGATTGAAGTTTAAATAATCTAACAAATAATCTAGAAAATTTAATTGATTATAATACTTCTGATATTTCACAGACATCAAATAGGAATAGTCAGGTGACATCAACATTTATAAGAAGTCAATATTCTTACTTAGAATGATTAAAAGTTGAGAAAAATTTTAATGATGAAAATTGATGAACTTTAAAATCATGAGATATAGTTTTAGTTGACGTAACTTTAACAAATACTTCTTCAAACACTATTTCTGATATAGCATATTTAGAGGATATTCCAAATATGTTTTCTTTAGATACTAGTTCTATTTTAAATAATAAGAATATAGAGGTAAAAAGTTGAGTTTGAACATATAAATTTTTAGTAGAAAATTTTAGTTTAGCACCATCTGAATCTATTGAAATTTTATATAAAATTTCAACAAGACCATTAAGTTATGGTTTTATAGATGTTTGATTGTTTGAAGAGGGTGAAGTATGAGATGATTTATATGGTGATATAATATTTAAGCTTGATGAACAAAATTGTTCTGAAACAGTAGATATATTTAGATCTGTAAATTCAAGATCTTATAAAAAGTGAGAAAAAGAACCTACTTGTGATTTGGAAAAACTTGAATTACCTGAAGAATTACAAAATAATTTACTTGATTCTGACTGAAATGGCGTACCAGATTATATAGATGAATTATCAAATTGAGATTCTAATGCTATTAAAAATTATGCTAATAAAATAGAACAAGAAGTTTATTTAGATAGTGATAATGATGGAATTCCTGATAGAGAAGATATCTCTCCAAACTATTCTTGAGATAACAATATTTTACTGGATTTCTGATTAGATGTTGATGAAATAAGTGATTGAATAGATGATATAGTAAGATGATTTTGATGTTGATTTGGTTGATGATCTTGTATATCTATGCCACTAAATTGGGCTCCTTTAGCTCCATGAAGTGACCCAACGGTATTGTGATATCCAGTATGAGATTGACTAAAAGTTTGAGAATGATTACCTTTTTTCTCAGCTTTAACTTGACTTCAGACGATGTGTTGAACATCTCCTTGTTGTATACCAACTGTTTGGCCAGTTTCTTCATTAGCATATAAACCTGGACCTGTTTGTTGATCTCCTTCAGCAGGAGGGCGGTTATGAACTTGGTCTCCTACTAATTATGTTAGACTTTTTTATACACCTACTTTAACTTGAGCTAATTGATTTGCTGCTTGTTATTGAGGTCCTGCAATTGTAGCATGAAATTCACTTCCTATGGGAGTATCTCCAATTGTGCCAGGTGGTAATTGTGTTGTAGCTGCATTTCCAATGGATTTTTGTAGTGAAGAACAAAACTGAGATCCTACGAGTTTATGAATTCCAAATTATTTTGGTGAATTTTGAATTATAAATTGAAATTGTGATTCTAGTACGAAGAATGATGCAACAGTCGATAATACAAAATTAGAAGAATCACTTGTACAGGGTTATTTAAATTATAAAAATACTTGAGTTCAATCATCAGATTTTATAAATAAATTAAAAGAAGCTTTCAAAAATCCTTCTTGACCAAGTTATCAATGAGAATATTCTACTTTATCAAATACTCCATTAGTAAGTATGGATTGAGGTAATGATGGATTTTGATCTATTTCAGTTGATATAGATCTTACCGCGATAAAAGAAGGAAATTTTGAAGATGTTATACAGATAAAAAATACAAAGATATCTGCTTTTCCATCATTTTTAATGGATTGGGTTGATAGGCAAATAGAAGAAATAATAACAAAATTAACAGATTTCCCAACACTATTTATTATATTGCCTGATTTTTCTAGTATATATAATGGTGACTGGTGAGAATATATGTTATCTTGAGTACAGAAATCATATAGTGAGTGAGTAGAAAAACAAGAAAAAATTGACAGTAATGCAGATGCAAAAATATCTTCACTTGAAACTAAAAAACAACAGTTAAATTGTGAGGTTGATTATAGTGTAGAATGTAGTAATTTAGATTTAGATATTGAAAATGAAGAGAGAGGAAAATGATTTTGATATGGAAAAGAGTATTCTGGAATCAAAGAAGCCTATGAGTTTTTATCAAATACTCCCCTTGTTAGTATAGATCCAGAACCAGTAACTTTAAATATTCCTTGGATTGATTCAACAACATTGAATAAAACTATAGAGGATTGGAAGATTACAGCTGAATGATGGAAACAAGAACTTGAGGATGCAAAAAATTCATGGAGTTATTGAGAATCTTGTGATGAAGGGGATACACAGTGTGAAAAGGAAAATTCTATAAAAGAAAAGTTTGTTATAGATACATCGAAAACTATTTATTCACTAGAAAGAAATATTCAAATTTTAGAGGATTATAAAAAATTTCCAGAAAAATTATCAACTCTTGTAAATAAAAAGCAAGATCGGTTAAACCAAATTTTATGTAATCTTGAAACTATTTCAAATATAACTTGAGGGTGGATATGAAAAAATGGTGAGAGGTTTAAGGCTTGGGTAGAACTTTACGTACTTATTAAAGCAACTTTGAAATCATGGCAATTGCTTGCCGATATATTTATAGATTATGATGCACAGTGTCATGAATGTAAAAACGAAAGATATGATTTAATAGGATATATAACTAAGTTAATAGACATAATAATTCCAAAGATTCCCGTTATTCAATTTCCAAAATGGCCTGATATAGTTCTTGATTTACATAATATAAGATTGCATTTAGAAATAAAAATTCCAGATTTCAATTTTAATTTAAGACCAATAGTGTTACCAATTCTACCAGAGTTAAATTTACCTGATTCTCCTTCTCTTACTATTTCTTTACCTGTAATACCGGAGCTTCCTGTTATAGTCTTACCAGAGCTTCCAAATATACCAACTCTTCCAACAATTGAATTACCTAATCTTCCACCTCCACCAAATTTACCTAAGTTATTCTGAGCATTAGAGGGGATTTTAGATATCTTGAAATTATTAACAAAGATAATGTGTATTTTGAAAAAATCACCATTTGTACCTGAGTGGAGAGCATGAGACCAAATCGCATATATTACTGAAAGAGGTTGATATTTACCATTTGATTTCTTGGATATTAGTTTACCACAATTTTCTTTTCCTTTTGTAGATGCCATAGAGGTAACTACTTATGTTAATCTAGAATTTGATGCAGAGTTTTTAGTTGAAATGTCAAGAGCTTTAGCTATACCTTTAAATTCATTTACAAATAATACTGTACCATTATTTGATATAAAAGTAAATAACATAAATGTTTGAAAAGATGTTCCACAACATATAGATTTAGATTTATGATGAACAAGTTTTAAAGACAATGGAAAAGTAAATATGTCCTTGAAGGATTTTATAAAAGTTATAGCAGTTTGAATTAATAAATTAGAAAAATCAATTGAATCTACTTCAAGAGATGAGCTAACATCAAAACAATTTCTTGAATTTATTAATAAAGAATTATCAAAAAAGAAATTAGCAAGTGATCCTAAATTAAATGATTTAAGAGAAGTTTGGTCAAAAGTAAATGAAATGACTTATTCAAATGAAGATAAATTAATAAATGATTTGATTAAAACTAACAACGATAAGTTTGAAGCAGTAAAAAATATTTTAAATACAGAAAAGTTAAAAAATGATGAGTTGAAGGAGCAAATTAAATCTTTAGATAAGCCTGAATTTATAAGTAAAGTATGAGTTTATAAGGACAGTGATTTCGATTCATATAATAAATCTTTAGATGCTTATAATAAGAAATTTATTGACTCAGCAAATGCTTTAGTTGTTTGAGAAAATAAACAAGAAAAAGAGTTTAAACAGATGTGAGAAGTTGTTTTACAAAAAGTAAAACCAGTATTAAATGAATATAGTTCTTACATGTCTTCTAATAATTTACTTTCTACTACAACTTCAACAACTTGAAATTCTTCTTGAAATACAAACTTGTGTCAACAAGCTAACTCTCAGGATTATAAATATAACTATAAGTGATTATATGTAGTAGAAGAAGTTCAATCTACTAGTGAAAAAATTAGTTATAACTTGTTTGACTATCATGATGAACTCACTTGAAAAGAAAGTCTAGTTAGTATAGATTTTGATAGTGATAATGATGAAGATTTATTGTATCAAATGTGAACAGATTTATATTTAAAAGAAAATTTAAATATAAGAAATAATAAATTATATATAAAAGAAAATCCACTATATGTAAGTGTTTGAAATAATAAATTTGTTAATTGAGATATTTATTATGAGGCTATAAATAATTTTGAGGAAAAAGTTGTTTATGCTTGAACTCTAAATATGTGATTTTCTGCTAGTAATAGAGAAGATATAAATAATTATAGAATAGAGTATTATCCAATAGTTGATAAATATATGAATAAGGATAATAATCTTTATATTCCAAACTGAATTAAAAAATATGTAATAGATGCATTTTCAGATAGTAGTAACATATGATTGGTATGAGAAAACGAGATATACAAAACAAGTAAAAACATTTCTTATATAAAATCTGCATGAGAAAATTTAAATTGAGTTAAATTATATACAAAAAAATTACATACAATTAACAATGATTTAAACAATAATCAATTTGTAAGTATTTCTAAAAATACAAAAGTGTATAGTTGAAAATCAAATGTAAAAATATTTTATTTACAATGAGATGAAACTAGAACTGTTGATTTAGATAAATATACAAATATTGAGTTTAAGCAACCAGTTAAAATATATAAGATTATTTGATGAGAAGTTTATGTGCCTTTAGAGGAAAATGATGTTATTATCTGACAAGAAATATTAAACTTTATCTGAAAACCTATTTTACTTTGATCACGTATTGAGGTAGTTTGAGATTTTTATAACAATTTTGATGAGAGAAGTCATATAGACTTAAAGTATTATGATGGTTCAGAATATTGACTAGACTTGAGAGAATTAAGTAAGTACGAAATATATGATTTATGATATAAAAATGCTAATTATTTAATAAATATTAATACAGAAAATGATTATTATTATGCAAGGTCATATGTATTCTCAAATAATATAGCGTGAACTTATAGTAAACAAATTTTATTATCTCCGCAAAATGAGGCAGATCAAAATGCGCCAGAACTTATATATTCATCAAAAATTAGACTCCCTGTTTATCAAGAAAAAATAATTGATTTCTCTGAATATATATATGAAAATACTTGAATTAATAATATAAAAAATGTTTCAATAAATTGAATAAATGATGATGAGTACACTGTACTGCAATCAACAGGAAAGATAAGAATTAAGTTCTGAAAATTTGATGAATTATTTATAAAAGAAATTCAAGTTAAATTAACTGACACAAATAATAATGAGTCAATAAGAACTCTAAAATTAGAAGTATATTCACCAGTGCCAAAAATAGATATTTATGTTGATGACATGATACAATGAAAAATAAATGAAGAATTAATAGATGAACCTGTTAGTGTTTATAGAATAAGGGGGGGAAGTATAACAAGACTAAAAGATGCAAGTTTAAATAATTTAGTTTCAACACAAGAATGATGAAATTATATATTTAATACACTTGATTGACCTTCATATATTGTATTTAAGAAAAATGAGCAAGAAATATTTAGGGTTGATGAATATACTTGAAAGATAAATTTTATATCTAATGCTTGAGACTACAGTATAGATGTGATTACTTCAAATAGTTTAGACTATCCTGAAATAAGAATTAAAGACAAACAAAATGAAGAAATTTTTTATGAGAAAATAACTCTAAAATGAGATCTGTATATAAATGAAGTAAATGATTTTACGTATACAGATGAAAATTGATTGTATGTTATGATGATGAATGAAAATTACTCTTATTATAAATTGCCAGAAGCAATAAGTTATAATCCATGATCATTTGTTATATATAGAAATTCTGATTCTACAAAAGCTCCTTTATTTACAATTTCTAAAGATTGAAGAATAAAGACATTGAATGATTATTATAAACTTGAATATACTAGTTTTGATGATTATGTTGTATTTAAGATGATGGATAAGCATTATAATAGAGAAGTTGCTAGAGTTATGTTTAGAATAGAAAATGGATTTGTAATACAATAAAAAAATTATCCCGCATGTGCGGGATAATTTTTTTATTGTATTTAATTTTGTAAAATATCACTGTAATCTATTGTATTTGTTGGAGTATTTATATTTATTTCTGCATATTTTCTAATTGCTTCATTCTCTATATTATACTCTATTATTTTTTTATCAGCTTGGTATGTATCAAGGTAGAATTTTATATTTTGTTTATTATCTCTTGTATCAGCTGTTATATTAAGATTTCAAGTGTAATCAGTTTCGCTATATTTTATTATATCTTTAAAACTAAATTTATTATAAAATTCTAAATAATTTTTTTCATAATTTCATGAGTGAGTTATATTAACTATTTCTTCTGTACTATTATTTATAAGTGTATTTCAGCTTATTATATTATTTTCTAATTTTAAATTTGAATTTACTATTTCATAAAAGTCTCAATTATATTCATATTTCCAAGTATCATAGTTATATGTCCTATCTTTTTTAGAATAAACTAAATTATAATTAAAGCTAGAAAAATATTTGTTTACTGAATCCCATTTTCATCAAATCTCTAAATTATATTTATTTCATACAGAATTATAATCATTTTTTAGTTTAAAAAATCAAGCATTATAAGCAAAACTTCAAATTATAAAACTTTGCTTATCTTCAGTTTTTTTTCAATTTAAAGTTATTACAAGAGTAGATAAATTGTTATCAAGTTTTGTAGTTCAATTTATATTTCAATTAATAGTAGTAGATTTTTTATAGCTTTTTGATTCATAATCATAATTTGAATTATTTATTTCATAAGTTCATGAGATATTGTGATTATTTAAATTTAACATAATCGAAAAGTCTTCATAACTATTTGCAGTATGTCATTTAAAATTTATATAGCTAAATCTATTATTTGAGTCAAGTTTTGAATCAAAATTATATTCTATATCTCAAGAATCAGCATACAAATTAAAAATTATGCTATTTTGTTTTATATAACTAAACTCTAATCATTCATTAGGATATTTTTCTTGATCTGGAAATATATTGAAACTTATTTGTTCTATATTATTTTCATTATAAACTACAGTTCAACTTAATTTTACGTCATCTATATTACCTTCAAATCAGATTTCATTTTTTTCTCATAATATTATATAGGTATCTCAGTATTTTATATATTCTTTTAGCAAATCTTCATATTGTGAATTACTACATGATTTTCAGTAAAAAGGATCAAATCTGTTTGCAAGTTCTTTAAATTTATCACAAGCATACTTTGTAGGCTTTAATAAATATTTATCTCACTGCTTTTTGTAAGCTTCAAATATAGCTTCTCAAAAAATATCTCTTCAATTTGATGCTATATTATTAGGATTTATACTTTTAAGTATTGTGATTAGTTTTTGAGTTTGTTTATCTTCATATTTTATATATTTATTTTCCGATGCTATACTTTTTAGTTTTTCAATTAACTCTTTTAGTTCTTCATTAGACTTTTCATCAGTAATATTTAAATCTTTTAACAGTAAATATAAATTTCAGTCTTTTGATATAAAATCTAGAAAACTAGAAAATTGCATATTTATATCGTCTTGATCTCAGGCAATATCAGCATCTATAAAAGCATTTAATTGTCAATTTAATTGTGAATCATAGTTTGACACTTTAGAGCTATAATTTGAAAAAGTTAATCATGATTTTATAGTTCAAATAGTTTCTTCATCTAAATTAAAATCAAGTTTTAGATTTCATTTATCCTCATAATTAGATAAATTTTCAAAATCATCTTTTATATTTTCAATTATATCTACTCATTTCTCAAAAAGGTTTAATTGTAATTTTACTATTTCATCTTCAACTTTTTGTTTTTCAGCTTCAGATAAATCTGAGTTTAATATAGTGTCTAAAAAAGAATTTTCTATCTCATAAATATATAAACTATAATCAATTTTTGAACTAAAATAATTTAATAATTTTAGTAAATCTTTAGACTTTGAATCTGTATTCTTAGATAAAGAATTTTCTAATTTTAAAATTCTATCTTTAAGTATTTGTAATTTTTTATGATCAAGTTTAGTTACAAGGGTATCTATTTGAGTAACATATTTTTTTCAATTTCTTATTTTTTCTAAGTCATATTTATTAACATATATCTGTTTTAATATTTCTGATTTTTGCGAATCTGAATTATTAATAGCGTTAGTTAAATTAAATCCAAAACTTGAAAAAGTAAATATTAAAAGAAAAACAAAAGAAAATATTTGTTTTATAGAAAACATGTGAAAATTTTTAAAAAAATAAAAACAAGGATTTTTTCCTTGCATTTATTATATACAATTTTATATTAATACAATTATTTTTTTAAGCTATATGTACTATTTAAAAGTCACAAAAATATAAAAAATAAAATTGATAAGTAAGTTGCTTCAAAAGTGTGTAATAATACATTCATTATAATTATAGCAATTAAACTTCAAAAAATAGGTTTTGACTTTTTATATGTTTGTAAAAGTATGATCGTAAATATTAAAATAAATAAAGTAAAATATATAAAACCTCACTCAACTAATTGTTGTACAAACCAACTTTCTGGTATAAAGTCATGTTCAATTTCTTTTGTAATTTCTCAATCGTAAACAGATCTAAATCACGGTCATGAAGTTGCTAAACCATATCAAAAAGGTTGTTCTAAAAACTTTTCTATTCATATTTCCATTCTATCAAAGTGTGATGTTGTTGATCAAGTTCTTATAAAAATATTATGAATTTTGTCTTGAAATAGTAGATAAAAAAATCATGAAAAAATAAATAAAAATAGTAGTGTTGCTATAGTTTCTTTTTTGTATTTTTTAAATATATATTTAAAATTTAATGCAATAAGTCATCCTGTAGCTACAAAAAATCCTAGCAGAGCACTTCTTGAGTAAGTAATTAATATAAGTATAAAAATTCAGATAAAAACCAAAACAATATGATACTCAATCTTTTTTCTAAAATAATACATAAAAGCTCAAGCATAAATAAGTAAGAAAAATCACATAGCATTTGGAGAATCAAGTAGTCCTTGAAATCTTCTTATTCATGAAGCTTCAACGCCGTGATAAATTGGTATTCATCATTTAAACTGCCAGTCTGCTACATATATAGAATATCAAAAATATTTAAGTATCTCTTCTCAAGTTATAAACTTTACAAGAAGTCATATAATAAGACTTGTAGACGCAGATGCTAGAAATAACTTTATTAGATGACTGAAACTTGTTTGTAAAAACTCTCTTCCATGTCTATAAACCAAAAACACAACTAAAAATATGAAATCATATCTTCAGCCATAAAATATATATTCAAAAGATAATCAATTTACAAGAGTTATGATTATTCAATAAGCAAAATATCAAAATATTAAATAGTCTAAAAGCTCAAATTTAGGTATTTTTTTTGCTTTAAAATATTGAAAAGTAAGGCAGAAGAATAAAACTACTACAACTAACTCTTTTATAAAAAATCCAAAAAATGGAACTCAGAGTTTAACCTCAAAAAAAATTTTTATGATTACATAAAAGGGAAGGATTATAACAAGAAATTTTGTAAGGAGTGTGAATAGATTTGTGTTTTTCATGACAGTATATAAAGATGTATTTTTTGATATTGTATAATAAAAAAGCTTATTGTAAAGCTTTTTTATTTAATTATTTTCCTAAACTTTTCTTCGAAAACTTGTTTTGAAAATCATTTTGCGTGTTGTATTATTTTTTCTTTATCATAAACTCACGATTCTATATTTTTTTCAAATGTTATAAACTTTTCTATGAAATCAAGTCAGTCTTTATGTTCAAAAAACTCTCATGTTATTCACTCAATGCTTGTTTCAGCAAGTCATCAAGCTTTAAGTCAAAATACAGGAACTCAGCAAGCCATAGCTTCAATAGGAGCTATTCAAAAATCGTCTTCTGAGCTAAAAATAAATCATTTTGCTCAAACTAACAATTCAATTAACTCATCTCACGATTTGTATCAAGCAAATTCTATATTGTTTCACTCAACCATTTCTTTTAACTTTTCTTCATAGTTTCATACTCAAACTATTTTTAGTTTTTTGTCTTGCATCTTATTAAATGCATTTATATGTATATCATGTCTTTTCCACTCTGTTAAAGCTGCAATAGTGATATAGTATTCGTTTGAGCTATTCCTATCTACCTTTGGGAGAGGGGATAGGGGTGAGGGAGTATAGTTTATAAATTTTTCTACTTCAACAGGTGGATGTAGTACAATAGAATCATTTCTGCGATAATATTTAACAATTCTTTTTTGCACATGAGCTGATGCCATGATTGGTAGATCAACCCTAGCAGATGCTATATAATCCCATTGTCTAAGTTTAAGAAAAAGCTCATTAAGTAGATATCATTTTACTCCTTTGTCCCATCATATACTTTTTTTATATTCATTTGTATAATCCCACATATATCTTGATGGAGAATGGTAATATACCACAAATTTTGTATCTGGTTTTGTAATGGCACCGTGAGCAAAACCACTTGAACTAGCTATAACTAAATCATATTCTGAAAAATCTAGAGTTTCTATACTTTTAGCCATAAAAGGTAAACAGTATCTTTGATTTTTTGTTAAGTTATATATCTTTTGACTTAATAATTTTAAAACCTGAGGGTTGATTTTTTCCTTTGGAAAAACACTTCAAGTTTTTTCTTCGTCATATATAAGAGTATATAAATCAGCCTCTGGAAACATCTCTAAAAAAGCCTCAACTACTTTTTCAGCTCAGCCAAGTTTAACAAACATTTCATGTAAAATTGCAACTTTCATTTTTGTATTTTTTATCTATTATCTTTTAAATAATAATTATTTTTTGAAAAAAATGAATTTTTTGTTAAGATTTATGGGATTTTAATTTTTTGTTTCAAAAAGTATGATAAAAAAGATATTAGTTTCTGTTTTCTTATTTTTTATTTTTATTTCTTCTGTTTACTGACTTACCGAAGAAATAATAGAAGGGCAAAGAGAGCAGATTTCAGAAATGGAAGCAAGTGGAAATACTGATAATGATACATATAGAGGTTTAGTCGAAAGTGTTAGAGATTATGAGGCAGATGTAGCAATAAAACAGGTAGAAACAGAAAACCAACAAATATATGACAGAAGCGATGAATTATTGAGAGAACAAGAAAGAGAAGCTCGTGAAGCTGCTTGTGCAATTTCTTGAGACTGTATTGATCAGCCAACTTTTATGATTAAAACAAATGATTTTGTTCCAGGTGGTAAGTCTATAAAAACCTGATCTACAGCAAAAGAAAATATAAATAATGCATTATCTACAATTATTCAAAAGCTTATGGTAGCTTTATGAGTTTTATCTCTATTTATTATGACTGTTTGAGCTTGATATATTATCATGTACCACTGACAAGATGAGCTTCTTAGTAAATGAAAATCTATATTTATGTCAGGTATTATAGCTTTAGTCGTAGCACTTACTTCATACTATCTAGTATCACTACTTAGATATATCTTATATGTTTGATCTTAAAAAATATGATAAAAAAAATATTTTTATTTTTACTTTTACTTATACCATTTTCATTAAATCTAATAGAAGCATCAACTGCTCCTAGTGTAAATTGTATCTGATTGCCAGGATGTTTAGATGATGATATGTGAAACCCAAAGCCAGTTAATATAGAAAATAATGTAGCATGAGATTTTATGGTATGAGTAGTAAAAGAGTTTATTAAGTATATAGCTGTCATAGCAGTAATATCTGTTATGATTTCTTGAATCATGTACCTGGTTTCTTGAGGAGAAGAAGAAAAAATCAACAGAGCAAAAAAGTGGATTATTTGGTCTTTAGTTGGGGTTATATTGTCAATTTCAGCTTGGGGAATAATTAACTTTATAAATCAATTATCAATTAATAACTAAACTATGAAAAAGTTAATAAACATGATTTTATCTTTATTTTTAGTATATATAGCTCTTATTTGAGATTTATTTGCTTCTATACAAACAGAAATTTTGCCAACAGATAAGACTATAATTACTAATACAGATTGAGGTACAGTACTTATTAGTTTATTAGCTTATGCAAAAGACTTTATCTTTTGAGTTTTAATGCTTATAGCTATTTGAGTGTTTTTATACATCTGATTTAAACTAATTACAGCTAAGTGAAATCAGGAAGAGCTTACAAAAGCTTTAAAAGCTTTTACTTACGCAGTAGTTGGTATAGCTTTTGTATGACTTGCTTGGGCTCTTGTTACCATAGCTTCTTCTTTAAATATTTAATATATGTTTATGATAAAAAAAATTATAATTTTTTTAGTTTTAATGTTTTCAGTTTTTAGTATCTGACTTGCTGACTGTATTATACCTGAATGAACTGATATAGATGTATCAAGTGCAATAAATAATTGTCTACAAGGTTCAAGTGTATTAGTGCAATCTCCTTGAGATAATTTAACGGTTGAATGATGATTTAAAGATGTTATATATAATTGGGTTCAAAATATTTGAGGTATTTTATGACTTTTAGCTATTTGAGCAATTACATATTGAGCATTTACACTTGTGATTAGCAGTTGAGATGATGAAAAACTAAAAAAATGAAAAGATATAATAAAGTGGTGAATTTTAGGATTTTTATGAGTTGTTTTAGCTTCAAGTATTATAGCAATAATTGTTAATGTAATTTATAGTATAGGTAGTTAAAAGAGGAAAGAGAAAAGTTAAAAGTTAAGATTTTAAATATGGTAAAATTAAAAGATTTAATGAAATTTGTTTTATTGACGATATTTTTTAGTATAGTTATATTTATTATTAACTATACTTTTTTTACTAGTAAAGAGTTAATCATTGAGGAAAACTATATTGATCCTGTAAGTACTGAGAACAAAGAAATTATTTTAAGTTTAGAAAAAGAAACACAAAAAAATATTTTGAAAGAAGAAAAAAAAGAAGTTGAATCATTAAAGTATCTTATAAATTATCTTCCAAAAACATTTTGAGAAAAAATAAAAGCAGAAAGTACAAATATTGAAACTACTATAAAAACAGGTACTTTTTATAATAAAATTACGTCATTGGCTATTGAGTTTTATGAGGATAGACCAGATGTAAGATGAAAGATGAAATCAAAGACTATAAAATTATTTTGAGCTCATGAAATGTGAGAAAATGAAACATTGTCTGTATTTATACACGAGTTTGCTCATTTTATAGATATCTATTTTTTAGAAACAAATGTAAGCATAGATTTAAGTAATAAGTTTTATGAAATAAGTTGGGAGTCAACAAAAGTTATGAAGCAAAATCAAACACAAGCTGATTTTGTATCTTGATACTCTATGACAAACAAGTATGAAGACATGGCAGAGAGTTTTACTTATTATGTATTACATAACTCTGACTTCTTAGAAAAGACAAAAAGTTCTAGTATATTAAAGCAAAAATACGATTTTTTTACTAATTATTTGTTTAGAAATAAAGAGTTTTTTAAAACTGATTTTAGTACTTGAGATGAAATTAAGAGTTATTATTGGGATATAACAAAAATAGATATAGATTTACAAAATTTTTTGCAATATTTAAAAAAATAGATAAAATATAGTTGAATAAAAAAATCAAGTTTCATATTCAATATTCACTTAAGCGTTCTTAAAAACTACTTTTTGGATTTCTTCAGACTATAATAATCCGAGTTTTAAAAGTAAGTTTAGGTTTATCTTTCGTGAAAAAACTAATTATAGTTTAAATAAAGTTATTAAAAATAATCAAACAATTAAATTAATTTTTTGCAAAAAAACACTTTTTAGAGTGATTTATTTTCAGATTTAATAACTTTTCAAAATTATAAACAGTTTAGAGGATTACAGTTTAAATTATAAAACTAAAATCTGTATTCTTTAAATTATTCATTATTAATTATAAATTATACATTAATAATACTATTTTATTTTTTAATATATAAAAATATATATGAAAGACTTTTTAGATGAATTAGACGTTGAATTAGAGTGAGGGGTTGTGGAACCAAAAAAAGAACACATTATTAAAAGTGAAAAAGCAGATCATCAAAAATCATCACAAAAAACTTATGAGAATAATAGTGAAGATGTAAGATGAAAATTTGCTTCAAAATTTCCTGAAACTAGGTTCTATCTTCCTACTCTTAGAGAATGATATACTAGATTTCTTCCAATAGGTTGAAATGATGAAACTTGATCAAAAAATATGTGAATGATCCAATATGATGATGATATAGTGATTATAGATTGTTGAATACAGTTTGCTGATGATAGAACACCTTGAATAAGTTACTCAGTACCTGATGTATCATTTTTAATAAAATACAAAAAAAATATAAAGGGGCTTGTTCTTACTCACTGACATTTAGATCATATAGGTACACTTAAACATGTACTACCAGCTTTATGAATGCCAACTTTATATGGAACAAGGTTAACCTTAGGTTTAGCTAAAAAAAGTTTAGAGGAAGCTGGATTAATAAATCATACTACATTTGTAGAAGTAGATGCTTGAAGTGATAAAAAAATAAGTATTTGAAAATTTAAATTTGAATTTTTTAGAGTAAATCATTCTATTCCAGATTGCGCATGATTATATATAGAATCACCAAGCTGAGTAAGATTTGTACACACTTGAGATTTTAAAATAGATCATACACCAGCTATAGATGAACCAGCTGATTTAGAAAGAATAGAAAATATCTGAAAAAGAGGAATAACTGCACTATTATCTGATTCTACTTGAGCTCCTAAAAAATGATTTTCTAAATCTGAAAAAGAAGTTTGAGAAGCACTAGATGAGATAGTAAAAAATCATACTAGAGGTAGACTTATAATTGCAGCATTTTCATCTTGGATATCTAGAGTACAACAACTTATAGATAGTTGTGAAAAACACGGAAAAACTATATTTTTAAGTTGAAGAAGTATGGTTGAAAATGTAGCTATTGCAAAAGAGTTATGATACTTACAAATCAAACCTTGAGTGGTTAAAAAGATGACACCAAAAAATACAGAATGAATACTTCCTCATAAACAAGTAATTATAACTACTTGAAGTCAATGAGAACAATTTTCTGCTCTTGCAAGGATGGCTGAATGAAAACACGCATCAATAGATATTATTAAATGAGATACTGTTGTATTTTCTTCAAGTGTAGTGCCATGAAACGAGAGGTCAGTAGTAGGTATTATAAATAAGCTTATACAACTATGAGCAAATGTACTTACTAAAGATGATTGAGAGTTTCATACTGGATGACATGCTTTTCAAGAAGAACAAAAACTTATGTTAAAATTAGTAAATCCAAAATACTTTATCCCTGTTTATTGAGATTTATATTTTAGAACCATTCATAAAAACACAGCTGTATCAACATGATATAAAGAAGATGATGTACTCTTACTTAATAACTGAAATATAGTTGATTTTGCTCCAAACTGAACAGTGTTTAGATCAAAAATAAAGGCTCCTATTGCTCAAATAATTGTTGATTGACATGGTATGTGAGTCCTAAATACTCATGTTATGCAAGCCAGAGACAAGATGATGAACTCTTGAGTTTTGGTAATAAATTATAAAGTAGATAAAAAAACAAAAGCAATACTTGGACATATAAAGTTAGAAACAAGAGGGCTTGTGTATATAGATGAAGTTAGATATATTCATAGGATGATTATAAAAAAGGCTAGAGATGTATTTGAAAATACTGTAAAAGATGTTCCAGATATAGAAGAAAAAGATTTACTTAAAATAATCAGAACTGATTTAGAAGCATTTTTATTGAAAAGAATAGATAGAGAACCGATGATAATTCCGATGCTTACTGAAGTGTAGAGATAATCCCGAATAACCCGGGATTATTTTTTCTTTACAAACAAATAAATCTTCTTAAAATATTAGTGTGTATTATTTTTTAATAAAAATACTATGAAAAAGATTTTGTCACTGTTTATAATAACTTTACTGCTTAGTTCG
>JAQVGG010000031.1 GCA_028696815.1 Candidatus Altimarinota bacterium | reverse complement strand
TTCGCACGAACATCATCTTTTACATTTATTGCTTTTAATATATCATCTACTAAACAAAATATTGTTATTATGTTCTCTTCCATAAGAATCCCTCTGCCACGAGTTTTTCTTATGGTTCTAGCAATTTACAATCCTCTTTTTAACTAGCAATTTGAGTTAACTATAAGTTTATTTTATGACATTTTATTCCAATTAATAATAGTTTTAAAGATAATATTTGAAACAACTTTAAAACTTTCTTTTACTCCTAAAAAATTATTTTGACTCATATCTAATATATCATCATTTTTTAGTATTATCAAATTATCCGTATATAATTTGATTTTATCAATCGTATCATAAGCAGTAGCTATACGTATTTTATTCTCAAAATAAAATGGTGTAGTTACAAAGACTGTAACAGTTTTATTTATACTTTTTAAATACTCTAATATTTCAGGAGTAGCACCACTTCCAACACTTCCACCTAGCGTAGATATAATATAAATAAACTCTACCTTCTTTGTTAATTCATAAAGCCTATTTTTAACATCCTCATTTATGAAATTTTCTCCGTATCGCTCTTTACCACGGCATCCCAACAAAATTTTATCTTTAGATTTTTTCTGATTTAGTGATTGCAAATCACTATTTATATGTATAAAAATATGCTTATTATCAAGATTTGATATATCTTCTATAATATTTGTACCACCTCCTCCAATACCAATAAAACATAATTTATCTAATGCTTGTATATCTTCTTTTGATATCTCTAAAATTGGTGTTTGTGCTTTATATTTACTAATTAAGGACACTGATTCAAGCGATTTATTTTTTATAAACATTTCAATATAAAGTTTTTTTAATAATTGTCGCATTTTATACCTCCGATTTTTCAATTAATAATGTCTCTGAAATCATTTAAATATATACCCGATACTTCAAAATATCCATTAGGTTTTTTGATAAAATTTGTGTAACACTCGTACTGACAAAGTTTATTTGATTCAATTGTTTTAATATTATTAGAAATACAATAATTATATATTTTACTTACCTCTTCACCAACAATTTCTTTTATTAAAGGTACATAATTTTCTTCGTCATAAATTACACATAAAGCAAATGGTCCAATTTCTGCATGAGTATTGTAAATAAACAGATTAAACATGATTATTGTTTATTTGATGAATATTTTAACTTCATAACTGCTCCTATATTTTGGCAGTAGCATATTATTTATGCTTGACACCTTTATGTCTGTTAGCAATTATGGTTATGTATATTTTTATATGCAAATTGTTGTCTATTAATTATCAGAAACTGTCGCCGTCTATCCACTTAACTATATTCATTTCTTTATCGCTTATGCATTCATAACGCTGCGCCCATAAATGTTTTGGATGTAAATCAATGAAGTTTAAAATTCTTAAATCATTATCTTTATTTGCTATCAATTCAAATTGGAAATCACACATTTCAGCAAATATCTCTGCATACTCTCTATTTAACTCTAAAATATGTTTAATTTCTATAAATATCTCATTTGCTTTATCAAAATTTCCATTGCGTCTATTGTACTCCCCAATAAGCATATGAAAAAAAATGTATTTTTCATCTTTAATATCATAAGGACTTGAATACTCTTTATATGTATCAATCAATAATTTTAAATCAAGTATATTTGACTTATAGCTTCGTCGGTAATTATAAACTAATAGTTTAAGCAAATCGTCTTGTGTTTGTTTGAAATATTTGTATATATGATAAATGATAAGAAACTCTGACATGTAGTATTTTTCTACAATTTGTTTATACTCCTCACTTTTTATATAGCTACTAAGTAGCTCTTTTGGAAAAAATTTATTTTCATCATAAAAAATATAGTTACATTCTTGACATGTAAATATATCTATCTGTTTTTTACTCCAGAGCCCAGTTGAAAAAATTGAATAGTCTGTGTAATATGACAGCCATTCACCTTGTGCATTTATAATTTTTTCAAATTTATATGAGCAATTAGGACATACTTTTGTTACTAACTTTTTTTTAATTATCATTATAGTTTTCCTTATACAAAAAAATTTATTCTTTACAATCCAAAATTATTTGATGTAATTCTTCCCAAATCCTAACCATAGCCAAAGTGTCAAGCCTACAATAAGCCAATAAGTCTTTCTTTATCTCAGATAATTTACTCTTGTCTTTTAACAGATGAAGCTTCGCAAAAGTATCCATAGCATCACCGCCGTTTTGAATGCTTCCTAGTTTTTTATAATCAAGTTCATCATCATCTGGAAATAGTGTCGGCAATACAACTTTTATAGAGTATTTACCATTAAAATTTGGATGATAATAATGTTTATATTGAAACGGATATGCCAAATCTACAAATCTGTCATTGAGTGCTAATAAGCTATCACTTAAATCTTCATACAACAGTGCTAAATTCCTAATTTGAGTTTTCTCGAATGATTGGTTATATGCTATTATAGAACCCATTGGTGTAATCTCTTGAAGCATCTGCTCAGATAAAGCTCTTCTTGGGTCACTGTTTTCATCTCCTAAAAACTCTTTATGCTCAAGAGTTCCATCTTTATAAAGGATGTGCAGTGAGTACTGAAATGGCATTTGAGCATATGGTCTTTGGTTGTCAAATCTTGGGATAGCATTTTGAAAAGTCTCAAAGTCAAAGAAGTTTATAGGGTATTTTATAGTGTTTAAAAACTCTTTTATTTTTGGTTTATCAATTTTTATCTCTTGTGACTTATAATGCTGTATTTGTAATGAAGCATTTTTACCTAGATGAAAATCTTTAGGCACATCATCTATGCTAAGCACCCCTTCATAGTAAAGTTTCCACTGTTTTCCCATAGCGTAAGATATATCAAATACTGAATTCTCAGTTGGTACATGCTTCCAACAATATCCCATAAAATCACATCCATAAGGATCACTGCAATATCCTCCGATATCAATACGAGGCTCATCACCATTTAACATGTCAGTCATCTCTAAAAGTTGTAACGCTATGTCATCTTGTTTTACTAATACCATATCTGTAATATCTGCCAAAGTGAAGAGCTCTTTTATATCTAGTTCGCCGACTCTTTCATACTGGTTATTTATATGAACTATATAAGCACGATTTAGTTTTATAGCTTTTGAGAGCGCATGCCACTGGATAGATGCATCATTTAGATGATACTCTTTAACTTGAGTAGAAGCCTTAACCTCATACATATCCCACATGTCACCATTTTTTACAAGGATATCAGCCATAGCAAAAACACCATCTTCGTTAAATGCAGCTTCATAAATCACTTCTGTGTCATTAGCTATAAGCTCTTTTGTTTTTTTAATCATGCCATTGAAGTTAGCACTGTCAAATTCTATCTCTATGCCATTTGGAAATAGCTCTTTTGCTAAGGCACCTACTTGATAGCCAGTATTGAAGTTTGATTCAGCTTGTGCATCTGCTATATCTCTTAGTTCTGGTTTGTTTTTGTAAAGCCAAAGAGACTTATGACATTGCAAGCCTCTTATGTATTGGGATTTTGAAAGCATCATATTAAAATTTCTCTAATACTTGTTTTATCTCATTACTATACTTAACAATATTTTCTAAAAGCTGATTCTGAGTTTGAAATTTAATTTCTCCCATTTCTAATACCCCATAAAAGTTTCTGGCTTCTCCTTTAAAATTACTATTTATTTGCTCTAGTTCTTTAAAGATTTTAGATTTAATGTTTTCTTCAACTGGCTTATTAAACGAATTTTCTTTATCTCCTATTTGCAAAATAATTGTTTTTGAATCAAAATTTCCATATCTTATTATGAAGTCATTAATCGTAATGTCAATAAACTTATTTCCTTTCAACATGTTTTCATTTTTTAATTCCAAACTATCAAGTTTTTTTACTACTTCTTCTATAAAATCAGTACGAATTTTTTTTTGCATTTCTTCTATCTCATTTAAAAAATCATTTATTTCATTTAAATCAAATTTTTTATTTTCATCTGTTAAGTATGTATCAAGTGTCATTACTTTCCCTTTATAATTTTTATTTATCATTTTTACGACATCAATATATTGTCTGATTGCTTCATTTAGATTCGTGATATTTTGAACTTCATGCTTACATTTTTGGAGCCAATTCAATATATTTTGATAATCTATTTTTTTATACTTGACTTTATAATTTTTTAGATCAAAATCTATAGTTCCACTTTGTTTCATATCTGCAGAACATTTTTCTAAACTAGAAGTAATATTGTCAGTATTGAATGATATGAAATCATCTTCATTTACAACATGCTCATTTGGTAAAACTTTATTTTGTGGAGTTAAATATATCACACGCAATAAGTTCTTACTGATAATATTAATATCATTTTCTTGAGGGTTAAAAAAACTGTTTTTATTTTCTTCTACAATAATATTTATATATTTAATAATTTGGCATGGTTGGTCATTAGCCCAAATTTTATTTTCAATTATTATATGCTTCACTCCATCAGTTATATAGATATCTATATCTCTATATTCTATGCCAACAGAAATATTTTCTAAATCAAGTTCAAAATTATCTAACTTTAATTCATCAATAAATTTTTCAAAAAAAAGCGTATTTTGATAGTGTAAACCATCAGGTCTCAATAGTGAACCTATCATTCTAGAATGAAGTCTAACTTCATCATGTGGCTCAAGCACAGCAGTTAAAAGATTATAATCGTTCAACCCTCTTTGTTTTTGCTTAGTTTGTTTCTCTTGAAACATTTTTATCTCTTCAAAAAAGTTATCATATTTTTTCATGTTATAAGTGTCCTTTTTATGCTCAAGAATAAAGTTTTTATTTAATTCCATATTGTTATATTTTGTATAAAATAATTAAGAATATTTATTATATCTAAAATCATTTTTTTACTCTCATTTCACATACCAAAAATCAGATTTAAGTAAGTATATATAAATTATTCGCCAACTTTGTGTCTGGGTTCATTTTTTAGATAATTTTTCAAATCATTATTAATAATATCTTGTATCCATTGAGGCTCAATAACCCTCATATGCGGCAGCCAATATTTGACTATAGGCAATATTTCCATCTCATGTGTGATTTTCACAATAAATTCCATCGTTCCATTTTGACTTAAAGTCTCTATAGTCTGTGTCGGTAATGGTCTTCGCTTAAAATACTTAGTTGCTATTTCATTTGCATATATTTTTACTTCAAATGGCTCAACATCTTTTTGAAACCAAACGGAGACAGAATTTTCCAATAAATCCTCTACTTCAGCACCCGCAATAAATGATATTTCTGTTGCTACGACATTAGATATATTTTTTAGATAGTATTTTTTTAAAGTAGCATCTCTTAATGCTATAAGATACCAAAAGCCTTCAAAATTAACTATTTTTAGTGGTTGCACAGTTGTTTTATAAACATTATGCACTTCGTCATTATAAAAGCATCGTATCTCTTTTTTTCTTTTTATAGCATCTTCTATGATTTGTATTTCAATAAATTTGTCAGTTATATCTTCAATATTAAGTTTTGCATAAATTGGATTGTAATCCTGATTTTTTATCTTTGAGAGTAGTTTATGCGATTTTGATGCAAAAGCGCCTCCAATACCTTCAGTTATTTTCTCTATTATGTCTAAAACTAACTCATCCTCTAACGATTTAGTTTTTTCAACCCTAAAGCCATCTTGCATTTTCCACTTTTTTTTTTCTTGATAGATAGGAAAAGAGGTTAAACGTTCATTAAAATCTCTTTGTATTGTTCTCTCACTAGTATTAAACTCTAAAGCTAATTCTTTAACGGACAAAGCTTCTCCATCGTTTAGTTTTGAGAGTATATGAGTAAGTCGTGTGAGTATTTTATCATAATCGTGCTTGTATGCCATAGTTAGCCTTTGTGATGTTTTATGTATTTTAACACGATAACTATAAACTTATATTTGATAGATATAGTATCTTATGCAGGTAATTTGGTCTATAGTTTTTTTTAATCATGACAAACCTTTCAATCCGTATTTAATCAAAATAATAAATTATCAAAAAATCCCTATTAAAACAAATGCTCACTTTTGAAACATACCTATGATTAAAAAATATACAATTGTATGTCATAATTTTGTCATTATTCATATATAATTTTCATATAACAAATTACATTTAGGAGATTTACATGTTAAAACAGATGGTAAGTATGGGATTAGGATTGTCAATTGTTGCGACTTCACTTTTAGCTGATGTGGAGAAAAAAAAGTTAACTATCGGTTTTATAGCCCTTACCGATTGCGCTCCTATCGTAATAGCAAAAGAGAAAGGTTTTTTTGAGAAACATGGACTTGACGTAAAAGTTGTTAAAGCATATGCTGTACCTGTTGAAGTTACACTTATTGCACCTGTAGGAATTGGGTTTGCCGCACCTGCTGATTGACCAATATCAATAGTACCCGTCGTAGCCTTTGCAGCAGTAACAGTTACATCTGTTCC
>JAQVGG010000020.1 GCA_028696815.1 Candidatus Altimarinota bacterium | reverse complement strand
ATATTTTACTACAATAATAAACGTCCTCAATGGAATAGAAAAAAAATGACTCCTATACAATATAGGAATCATCTTAATAATTAACTTCTTTTTTATTCGACTCTACTTAAGTGGGTTCACTTCATTAATCCTCTTTATTTATTTCTTCTACTATCTCAGCTATAACATCTGCTGTTTTTTCATAGCTGTATCTTACCTGTTCATACTCATTTTCATAAAGTAAATCCCTTGCTAAAACCTTGTATGATTTTCATTCAAACACAGACATATCTTTAACTTTTACAGGTTTTTTGTTTTCTAATTTATGGTATCTTTCAACCAATTTTTCATGTATATATCAATCATTTACTACAACATAATCAAGAACTCAAGTTCATAAATACCTCTCAATTGCATCTACAAAATCAATTACTTCATATCAATTTGTTTCTCATTTCTTAGTCATCATATTGCATGTATAAACCACTTTTGCTTTTGAATTCTTTATAGCCTCAGGTATTCATTTTACCAATAGATTTGGAATAATTGAGGTATATAAATCTCAAAAAGAAATGATTATTAAATCTGAATTTTCTAAAGCATCTAAAGCATCTGAATTAGCGCTTACTTCTGGTTCTAAAAAAGCATGTTCTATTCTTAAACTTGAGTCATGTTTAGGCTCATCTATATTTGTTTCTCATTTAATTATCTGTCAGTTTTCTAGTCTAACACAAAGATGAGATAGTTCTAAAGTAACAGGTATAACTTGCCCTTTTACTTTAAACATCTTACATACTTCTTTTAATCAAGTATCAAAACTTCCTGTTATGTCTGCCATAGCAGTTATGATAAGATTTCATAAACTATGTCCTCAAACTGAACAATCTTTATCATATCTATAATCAAAAAGTTGTTTTACTATCTCACGTTCTTCACTCAATGCCATAACTCCTCTACGGACATCTCATGGTGGTAGTATACCAAATTCTTCTCTGAGTATTCAGGTACTCCCTCAGCTATCAGACATAGAGATAATAGCAGATAAATTATAATTTTCATTTCATCTAAGAGATGAAAGTAAACTATAACTTCAGCTTCATCAACCTATAGTTGTTATATTTATTTTTTTTGTCATGATTTTATTTTATTAACACTGCCTTTATCCTTCTAACTCCTCTTGAGCTAGCTTCTTCTTTTTTGATTTTAAATTTTCACATAGTAGAAGTGCTTTCTACATGAGGACCTCAACAAAGCTCACGAGAGAAAATATTTCAAGCACTATCTTTAAATGTATAAACTTTTACTATATCTGGGTATTTTTCCCAAAAACTTGCCTCTATAGTTGGATCTTGTTCAGCATCCTTTTTTGCTACATTGTCTAGTTGTACACTACAACCCGCTTGTATTGCTTCATTTACATAAGCTTCGACTTGTTGTAACTCTTCAGGAGTAACCTTTTCTGGATGTGTGAAATCAAACCTAAGTCTTTCAGATGTTATGTTTGATCAAGCTTGATGTACATGTTCTCAAAGTACTTTTCTAAGACCTGCTAAAAGTAAATGTGTAGCAGAGTGCAAAGCAGTAGTCATTTCTGAGTTATCAGCAAGTCATCATTTAAATTTTTGCTCTGCTCAAGCTCTAGATTTTGCTTGATGATCTTCAAAAGCTTTTTTAAAACCTTCTGTATCCACACTTAAACCTTTCTCAATAGCTAACTCAACTGTCATCTCAAGAGGAAAACCATAAGTATCATAAAGTCTAAATGCCTTATCTCAAGAGATAGTTTCTACTTTTTTTCCAGTTCTCTCAAATGCTATTTGGAATCCACCTAAAAGTTTTTCAAATTCTTTTAATCATTTTTCTAAAGTATCTAAAAATTGTCTTTCTTCTCTGTCTATTTCCTCAACTATTTTAGCTTTATTATTTTTTACTGACTCATAAATATCTTCAAATTTTAAAATTATTTTTTCAGCTATAGGAGCTAAAAATTGTCCTTTATGCCCTAGTTTATACCCTTCTCTTATAGCTCTACGCATAAGTCTTCTAAGCACATAACCTTGATCAACATTTGATGGCAATACTCAATCTGATATCATCATAACTGAAGTTCTCGTGTGATCAGCTATAATTCTTATTGATCTCTTTGTTTGCTCATCATAAGTCACTCAAAGAGTTTTTTCTATAATTTCAATTATATCTGTAAATATATCAGTATCATAAACAGTAGTTTTTCCATTTAAGATAGCTGTTACTCTCTCAAGACCCATACCAGTATCAACGTTTTGCATACTTGCTAACTTAAAACTACCGTCTTCATTTTTTATGTATTCCATAAATACATTATTCCAGATCTCCATCCAATTATCTTCATCAGTTTCTACGTTTGATCCTGCTGGTGGAAATTCACTACTTCATACCCAGTAAAATATCTCTGTGTCAGGTCCGCACGGTCAAGTTTGACCTGCTGGCCCCCACCAGTTATCTTTTTTACCCATGTATGAAATCCTATCTTTTGGCATACCTACTTCTTGCCAGATAATAGCGGATTCCTCATCTCTAGGAGCATCCTCATCTCAAGCAAAAACTGTTACTGCAAGTTTTTTTGGATCTATTCACATCTTTTCAGTTAATAGTTCATATGAATATTTAATTGATTCTTTTTTGAAAAAATCTCAAAGTGACCAGTTTCCAAGCATCTCAAAAAATGTCAGATGAGAATCGTCTCAAACTTCTTCTATATCACCTGTTCTTACACATTTTTGATAGTTAACAAGTCTTAATCAAAGTGGATGTTTTTCTCCCAGTAAATATGGCACAAGTGGATGCATACCAGCTGTTGTAAAAAGTACAGTCGGATCATTTTCTGGCACTACAGGTGCTGATGGGATTTGAGCATGGTCTTTTTCCTTGAAATACTCAATAAATTTTTGTCTTATTTCATTACTTTTAATATTCATAAATTAGTATTAAGTTTATTTAAGTAAGCTGATTTTAATCAAATTTATTGCTTTTTCAAATATATGTTTGTCATTTTTTGATAAATACAAATTAATGTGATAAAATAAATAAAAATATAAAATAAAAATAAAATATGTGATTCCATGATCAAATAAACCCAGTAGATTATAAAATGTTATCAGAAAAGGTCTGAAAAGACAATGATATACAAAGTGCCTTAAAAGAGGCTTATGAATTATTAAAAAGAGCCAAACAAAGTTGAAATGATGAACTTTTTAATAAATTTCTTAGTGAATATGAAGAATTAAGAAGAACTATCCTTAGTTCAGTTCAAGAAAGTAAACATATCTCAGAAGTTGAAAGAGCTCAAATTATGTTAGAATTATGAGATGTTATAGAATTAGCTCAAGAAAGTGGTATAAAAGAAAAAAAATGAATCCTAAGCCACATTTGAGATGTTTTTAAATGAACTGATACAATAGAAGCAAAAAACAAATCTCAAAGCTTTAGAGAAAAAAGTATAGATGATTATAGTTTAGATGAAGCTATATGAGCACTACAATATACAAATAACAATTATCAAAAGTATCAAAGTTCAAATATAAGTGCTAGTTGAGAAATGTTTTTAGAAAACTTCTCATCTACAGATAGTATAGATGATATTGACACAAGAGAGGAAGCAAATATATTTCAAGAAAAATTAATTCAGAAAATATTATTATCAAACAATTCTGGATTTATACAATGATATAACAAAGAAAAATGAAATTTTCTTTTAAAAGAAAATGATTTTATTGAGCAAATAAAAAGTTGAGATATAAAAGAAGTAAATTACTTGGCATTAAAAAATCTTATAAATAAATATTGAAAATCTTTAAGTGATAAAATATGAGAAGAATGAATATCATTTTTAATTAACTATTGACTACAAAATTGAAATAGTAATATATCAAAATTATTAATTGAAAATTGAGCACTAAAAGAAACTGATTACACAGCTATAAATACTACTAAGATAGAAGAAATTAAGAAGTTTTCAAAAGTTGATTTTGAAAGTTTAGATGATTTGTTTTTTTTGGAATATCCAGAATATATCTATAATTTATCAAAAGAAAAAATAATTCATATTTTAAAAAATGATAATTTTAACTTATATTCTAGTCAATTATCTCTTAAAAATATCAATCCAGAAATAATAGACATTGATATAATTAGAGCTTTTGATTATGCAAATAATAATTACTTAGCAGATATTCGTTTTAGTATTACTGATATTTGAAGTATACCCAATGATATGTTTAACAGTTTAAATAAAAAAGACATAAATATTTTATTCTCTTTGTCTGTTTCTGATGCATATACTATATTAATTAAAAAAATCTGAAAAAATAAAATTCTTGATTATATTAATGATGTTCAGTACATAGATAAAGATAGGAAAAAAGAAATTGAATATTATATTCCTGACTATTTTTTAAATAATGATTTAAATAAACTTTATACAGAAAACAAACTTAGTGAAGTTTATAAAACTTTAGATAACAATAATGATAGTATAGTGTCTTTACACTATATTGATAGTTTTTTGTGATACAAAAATTCAGACAAATATAATCCATATATAATTAATATCTTAAATAAATTATGAAAATTTAACGATTGATTTAAAGAACTATATAGTATGCCTAATACTATAAGTTTAATATTAAAAGATGTGCAACTTACTAAACACACTCTTGAAATATTCCCTGATTTTTTCCAACTACTACCTGCAAAAGAAAGATCAAACACTTGGTTAATAAAAACCATAATTGAAAATTTAAGTAAATCAAAACTAAAAGAAGGACTATTTAAATACATTGAAATAGGAAACTGAGATCCAAAAATAGGACTAATTAATTTAATATCAATATATAAACTATTAAAAAACAAACTACCTGAAGAAAAATTTAAAGAAGTATTTAATAACTCTATTACTAAATCAAAAATTTGAAATTTTATAAACAATATAAAAAATATATGAGATTTAAAACTAATAAAAGAATCTGAAAATATATATAATGAAATTATTGATTTAGTTAGCAATATTAATAAAAAGCTATCCGAACTTGTTGAAACTTATAACAATTCACAGAATAAAAATACTCTTATAAACAGATTAAATAGTAAAAATGAACATGAAAAGTTAACTACTGAACAAAAAATTAAAGAAATTTTAAGAGCAAATAAAAAAATAAGTGAAAAAGATACTGGGAAAATTATAGAGTTTCTAAAAACTTGAAATCATACTACTATAAGTGAACTTGTTGATAAAATTTCTCCTAATGAATTTGAACAAATTTTAAATATTAGATTTGAAGAAAATATAATACAAACTCAAGAAGTAATAAAACTAGCTAAATTAACTCCAGAAGAATATCAACAAATAAATGATGAAATAAGACAATTCTATAATAAAGATACTTTAGAAATTGAAGAAAATACAATAGAAACTATATTCTCTGAGTTTATCAAAGAGAATAAAATAAATAAAGATAATAAAGATGAAATAATTACATTATTTATTGATAAATATAAATTTTCAATATTATGAGAAGATAAAGTAAGTAAAATAAAAGAAATATTAAATTTATATCTTGAGAGAATAAAAGTTGTAAATGATACTAAAGATCAAAACAAAGCATTAGATTCATATAAAAAAGGTACATCAGAAGAAGACTTTTATAAAGATTTATATGAAAATTTTGATGAATTAGTATTAGCTGAACAGAGAAAAAGCAAAGAAATAAATGAAAAACTTGAAAAAGAAGAACAAGTAAATCAAGAAAAAAATACAGGAAACGAACCTGAAAAAATTCCTACTTCAAACAATGAAAACTACACTTATAATCCAGAAACTTGAACAATAAATATTCCTGAAACTCAAGAATTTATCACTCTTTCTCCTGAAGAACAAGCCTTAGCAAAAAACAAACCTGAGACTCTTGAAAACATAGTAAACTTTTACAAATTCTTTAAAGATCTAAACCTTCCATGAGTTTGGAAATATAGAAAAGAACTTACTATTGCTATGTGAGATGTAAATATAAATATTAATGATGATTCTCTAAAAAAATCTGAACTTACAAGGTTTGCAAATAAATTAATTGCTTTTTTAAATAATAGTCTAAATACAAATTTAAATGAAAATAATATAAGTTTATCAAGTATAGAGGCAGAATTAAGAAAAATAACTTGAGCTTGATCTTATTTTGACGGAAGGACTTTTAACACCCAGTGAGAAGATATACTTACTGCGGATTTAAGAAACTTAGGAATAATAGGTTGAGCATGTTTCCATACAATGCAATTTAGAGAAATATTGGACTGAAAAACAGTTGATAAAAAAGAAAAAAATATATAATCAAAACCAATAAATTATTTAAGATAATATAATGAATATTTTAATAAAAAATCATGATTCTCGGACTTGAACTGAGTGAGCTTGATTTGAAATAAGAAAAAGTTTACATATAGATATACCAAGCCAGTTTGTATGATTTTCAAATCTACCAGATTATCAAAATTATCTTAGATGAAAATATTCTCAAGCTAAAATAAATCAATATTTTTGAGAGTTTTTGTGAAAACTTGATATATTAAAAGAAAAATTAAATGAATTATATGCAAATAAAGTTGATTCTATAAGTTATTTATTTTACCTATATTATATAGAATGAATTGATATAAGATGAATATCAAATAGGTTAAAATATTTATTTGATATAGATTTTCCTGCAAGATCATTAAACCAAAATATGACAAAAAATTTACTTTGGAAATTAAGAGATAAAAATGAATGAACAGATATAACAAAAAGAAAAGATAGAAAAAAAGTTGAAAGTAGAAATTATACTTCAGAAAAAAATAAAACTCAAAAAATAAATGAATTAATTGATTTACTTACAAGCACTAAGTGAAAGCAATTAGAATTTGATAAAATTGAATATAATAAAAGAAAAAATAATACTGAAAAAATGAAATATTTAATGGATATATTTTGATATATTCAAGAATCAGAGTTTGAAAATACAATATTAAGATTAAGAAAATCACATAGTGCAAGAATTATTGCAGATGCATTTCAACAGATTATAAATTGAGAGTTAATAAGAAACTGAATTAAAATAACTGTAAGTGTTACTAATCAAAGAATTAGTGAAATATTAAAACAAAAAATTCCAAGCTAATTAGCTTGGAATTTTTATTTATTCTTCTTCCTCTTCTCCTTCTGCAACCATCGATGCTCTAACTACTTTATCAGAAGCATTTTTTAGTTTTGTTAGGATTACTCATTGAGTAACTCTTGAAGTCTTTCTTATACCTTTTAAACTTAGTCTAATAGTTTGACCAGCTTTAGATATAAGTATAACATCGCTTGTTTTTCTGTCTTCTTCTGAAAGTATTGAAGCTGAAACAAGTTTACCAGTTTTTGGAGTTACAGCCATTGCTTTTACTCATGAACCTCATCTTTTTTGATTTCTATATTCATCTATACCTGTTATCTTTCACATACCTTTTTCAGTTACTATAAAAACAAATTCTTTATCTTCATAAACTATAGCAACTTCTATAACTCTATCATCTCATTTTAAGTTTATACCTCTTACTCAAGCTGCAGCTCTACCCATAGGTCTAACATCATCTTCACTAAACTGAATAGCTTTACCTTCTTTTGTAGCTATAAATATTGAATCTTTTCAACTTGTTGTCTTTACCCACATAAGATCATCTCAATCTCTAACTCAAACAACCTTTAATCAGTTTGATCTAATATTTTTCACATCTTCCATATCAAGTTTCTTAACTACTCAATACATACTTACAAAGAAAAGATATTTATTTTGTTCTTTACTTATATCAAGAATTGCCGCAATTTCTTCATCTTTTTGCAATCATATCAAGTTTATAACTGGTTGTCCTTTTGCTATTCTAGCAGTTTCAGGGATCTCGTAAGCTGGAAGTGTAAATACTCTACCCTTTGTTGTAAAGTAAAGTAAATCATCATGATTACATGTAGGTACAATTAACTTAATTTCATCATCTTCTTTTGCTCAAGTTGTTACTCACTTACCTCATCTTCTTTGAGTTCTAAAACTATTAGCTTTTATTCTTTTTATATAACTATTTTTTGTTAAAACTACAAATACATCTTCATTTGGAATAGTATCTTTCGGGTTGAATTCTCCAACCTTTCAAGCATTAACTTGAGTTTTTCTTTCATCACCAAATGTCTCTTTTATATAATCGAGTTCTTCAATTATGATTTGTACAATTCTTTCTGGTTTTGCAAGTATATCTTTACAATCTTCTATAAAAGCTAGTTTTTCAGCTAGTTCATTTTCTATTTTTTCTTTTTCTAGTCCTTGTAATCTTCTAAGCTTCATCTCAACTATAGCTTCAGCTTGCAATTGTGAAAGAGAAAAAGCTTTCATAAGTTGGCTTTCAGCATCATCATAACTTGATCTAATTACTTTAATAACTTCATCTATATTATCTAAAGCTATTTTTAATCATTCAAGTATATGCGCTCTTGCTTCTGCAATCTTTAGTTCATATCTAGTTCTTCTTTCTACAACTTCTTTTCTATGTACTATAAAAGCTTCTAAAAACTCTTTTAGATTGAAAAGCCTTGGTTGCATACCTCTTTCTCCTAATCAGATCATATTGTAACCAAAACTTGTTTGAAGAGGAGTGAGTTTATAAAGTAAGTTTAGTACTTTTTTAGGGAAAGCATCTTTTTTCAGCTCTATAATAATTCTAACTCAATCTTTATTTGATTCATCTCTAATATCTGATATACCAACTATTTTCTTATCTCTAACTAAGTCAGCAATTTTTTCTACAAATGTTGATTTATTTGTTTGAAAAGGAACCTCCGAAATATGTATAATATTTCTTCATTTATTATTTTGTTCTATATTTGCAACTCCCCTCATGATAACAGAACCTCTTCAGGTAGAATAAGCAGTAAGTAAAGCTTCTCTATCATAAACTATCCCTCAAGTTGGAAAATCGGGACCTTTTACATATTGCATCAGATCTTCAACTGTTACATCATCTTCTGAATCTACTTTTAAAAGATACTGTATAGCATCAATAAGCTCTGTTAAATTATGTGGTGGAATATTAGTTGCCATACCAACAGCAATACCCATTACTCAGTTCATAAGTAAGTTTGGTACACGAGTAGGCATAACACTAGGTTCTTGTTTTGTAGTATCAAAATTATCTCTAAAATCAACTGTTTCTTTTTCTATATCAGCAAGCATAAATTCTGCTAATTTTGTCATCTTTGCTTCTGTATATCTGTAGGCAGCAGCTCCATCTCAGTCCATAGATCAGAAGTTACCTTGTCCATGTACTAGAGGATATCTAAGTGAGAAATCTTGTGCCATACGAACCATAGCCTCATATACAGAACTATCACCATGTGGATGATAATTTCAAAGTACATGTCAGACAACAGTTGCTGATTTTCTAAACTTAGCACTAGCTCTTAAACCTTGTTCATGCATTGAAAAAAGTATACGTCTATGAACTGGTTTAAAACCATCTCTAACATCTGGTAGTGCTCTTGATACTATAACACTCATCGCATAATCTAGATAACATGTTTCCATCTCATCTCTTATGCTTCTATCACTATCTCACTCATAAACTACTCCTTTAGGCATATCAAGTCATATTTGTTCATTTGTGTTTTGTTCCTCATTTTCATTCTCCAAATTTTCATCGTTTAGATTTTCGTTTTCTGACATAAAATTTGTGTTTTAATAAAAATAAATTTTTAATATATAAAATATATTGTTTTTTCCTTATTAATCAAGAAAAAATACACTTTTTTGTTAAAAAATAAAACTTTACAAAAGTACTAAAGTTCATAAACTAACAAGCATAAAAACATAACTTATAAAACAAATTTAAAATATGAAAGCAATCATTCTAGCAGCATGAGAGTGAACAAGACTTAGACCTATAACAAACACTACTCCAAAGCCACTTATAAAGGTATTTGGAAAAACTATTTTAGAGCACAATTTAGAAAATATTTATAAACATGTTTCTGAAATAATAATTGTCGTAAAATACTTAAAAGAACAGATAAAAGAAAAGTTTTGAGATAACTATATGTGAACTTCTATAAGTTACCAAGAACAATCAGATGAAAAATGAACTTGAGCAGCAATAAAAGGTATAAAATTTGATGAGGACGTATTAATCTTAAATTGAGATTCTATATTTGCGAAAGAAGATTTAGAAAAAATTATAAATCTTGAATGATATGGTTGTTTAGTGAAAGAAGTTGAAGACCCTAGTATTTATTGAATATTTGAAGAAAAAGACTCTTATGCTGTAAAAATAGTTGAGAAACCAGAAAGTTTTATATGAAATCTAGCTAATCTATGAGTTTATAAATTTTCTCATGAGATATTTAGTCTAATATCTTCAATACCATTATCTAGCAGATGAGAATACGAAATAACAGATGCTATTAATGCTTTTATAGAAAACAATAAATTTAAACTACTACCTATCTCATGAGAATTTATAGATATATGATATCCTTGGGATATACTTGATGCAAACAGTTATTTTTTAAATAAACTTGAAAAATCAACTATAAATTGAACAATAGAACAGTGAGTAAATATTAAATGAAATATAGTACTTGAAGAGTGAGCTATATTAAAAAGCTGAACTTATATAGAATGAAATGTATATATATGAAAAAATACTATAGTATGACCAAATATATATTTAAGATGAAATACTGTCGTTTGAGATAATTGTCATATCTGAGCAAATAATGAGATTAAGAACTCATCAATTTGAGATAATACAAATGTAGCACATCTAAGTTATATTTGAGACTCTATAATCTGAAACCAAGTAAATATAGGTTGAGGATTTATCTCTGCAAACCTAAGACATGATGGAACAAACATAAAAGTACTTGTTAAATGAGAGTTAAAAGATAGCTGAAAAAGAAAGCTTTGAATAATTATCTGAGATAATACTAAAACTGGTATAAAATCTATGAGTTATCCTTGAAGAGTACTTGATACTGGAAGTTTTACAATGCCTTGAGAAATAATAAAATAAGAACCCTGAGTACTCAGGGTTCTTATTTTATTATTTAAGCAGATAGTAACTCATAAAGATTATCAAGATAAACTTTTTTTCTATTATCTTTACACTCTTGTAAACCAATACAAGCATTACACTTTTCATTAATTGCTTCCACTACCACATGCACAGGATATCATAGTCATACTGCTCTAAATTTATATCTTTCAGGATTATTTTCACAGGGCATTCAGGGGATTCATTTTCACATAAAAAATATCATTAATAGTAAATAAGGAAATGTATAATAATCATTTTTTTATTTTGTCAACCCTATATTACCAAAAACAATAAAAAAATAACAAGTTAAATTTAACTTGTTATTTTTTTATTGTTTTTATTACACTACAGAAACATATCTTTCCCTGTAAACTCTACCATCAAATCTAACTCTTCTTTTTTCGCTAAATTTAACAGTTCAATCTTTTACAGCAAAAAGTGTAAAGTCTTTACCTTGAGAAACACCTTCTCCTGGCCAAAATTTATTACCTTTTTGTCTTATTATGATATTTCCTACAATAGCTTTTTGTTCTCCAAAAAGTTTCACACCAAGTCTCTTGGCTTGCGAATCTCTACCATTACTCGTAGATCATTGAGCTTTCTTATGAGCCATATTTTTTTAAGTTATAAATTTAAAAAATTTTGATTTAAATTTAATTTAAAAATCAAAATAATTGTGCTGAAAAATTTTAAATTTTAACGAGGTGTATAAATAATACAGTGAGTGAATTTAAAATTTTAAAGTGCAAGTATGAAGATTTTTTATTAAATTTTTTATCTTTTAGCAAATCTAGCAAATGCTTTATTAGCTTCTGCCATCTTATATACTTCTAGTTTTTTTCTTACAGCATCTCCTGTTTCATTTGCAGCATCTATTAATTCTCCAGCTAATAATTTTGGAAAATTAGCACCTTTTTTCTTTCTAACTATATCTAATATCCATTTAGCAGCAAGAAATAATTGTCTTTTTGGTTTTACTTCTTGTGGTACTTGATATATAGAACCTCATACTCTTTTTGGTCTAACTTCAATTTTAGGCATAACATTTTCTAAAGCTTTCATAAATATAGCTTTAGGACTTTTTTGACCTTTTGATTTAATAACTTCAAAAGTATCATCCATAAGTTTCTGTGCTAATGCTTTTTTACCATCTAACATTACGTAGTTAGTAAACTTCTCAAGCAAAGCATCTGTTTTTACATCTTTTGCTTCAACCATTGGTTTATAACAATTAACAAATAAATATACTAAATAAAAGGAAATTTTCAGTAATTGTCCAAAACTTACTCCCTTTATTTAATTTTTTTAAACTAATAATTAATTAGTTTAAAATAGAAGTATTTAAATCCTAAAAGAAATTTAAATACTTTATCTTAGACTAATTAATTGACTATTTTTTAGGTCTTTTAGCACCATATAAAGATCTACCTTGTTTTCTATTTTGAACTCATTCAGTATCAAGAACTCATCTAACAATATGGTATCTTACTCATGGTAAATCTTTTACTCTTCATCCTCTTATAGCAACAACAGAGTGTTCTTGTAAGTTATGACCTTCTCATCCGATATAAGCATTTACTTCATATCCATTAGTAAGTCTAACTCTTGCAACTTTTCTAAGGGCAGAGTTTGGTTTTTTAGGAGTCATTGTTGTAACTTTTGTACAAACACCTCTTTTCATTGGAGCTCATCAATTTAAAGCTACTTGTTTACCTTTTAAAGAGTTTTTAGTTACTTGTAAAGCTGGAGATTTACTTTTAAAAGTTGAATTTCTCCTGTTTTTCTTAACTAATTGATTAATAGTAGGCATATTTTTAAAATTAATAATTAACAATTTTATTGTCATTCTGAACTTGTTTTCAGAATCATCAAAGGAAAAATACAATTATGATTCCGGACTTAATCCGGAATGACAAGCATGTATTTCAATTATCTTTTAGACCATTGCATAGATTTTCTAGCTTTATGTTTACCTGGTTTCTTTCTCTCTACTTTTCTAGCATCTCTTGTTAATAATCCAGCTTGTTTTAAAATAGATCTTAAAGATTCATCTTTTGAAACTAAAGCTCTAGATAAACCATGTCTAATAGCCTCTGCTTGAGCAGATTCACCAGAACCAGCAACTTTTACTTCAAAGTAAAAACTGTCTTTTAGTTTAGTTATTTTTAAAGGAGTATACATAGTATCAAATAAATCTGATCTATGAACATATTCTTTTACTTCTTTCCCATTTATCATATCTTTTCATTTTCATTCGAAAAGTCTAACTTGAGCAGAAGCTGTTTTTCTTTTTCCTATAGCGTAAGTATATTTACTCATAAAGTTATTTTATGTTATAATTTTATAGTTTCTGGTTTTTGAGCTTCAAAAGTATGTTCTGCTCAAGTAAATAATTTTAATCTAGATATCATATCTGATTTCAATTTATTTTTTGGAAGCATTCCTACTACTGCAAATTCAATTGCTTTAAGAGGTTTCTTCTCAAGTAATTCTCAAAGAGACATCTCTTTTAAACCTCATAGGTAACCAGTATGTTTATAATACATTTTGTCTTCTAACTTTTTACCAGTAACTGCAAATTTATCAGCGTTAACTACAATTACATAGTCTCAGTTATCTACATAAGGAGCAAAGCTTGGTTTATTTTTACCTTTCAGTATAACAGCTATTTTAGTAGCCAATCTACCTAAAGTCTGCCCTTTTGCATCTACGATGTACCATTTTCTTTCATTACCTTTAAGTTGTGTAGGCATTATGGTTTTCATATAATTCTATCTTATCTATTAAAAATCCCTATTTAGTGGGGACCCGCTTAGCGGGACTAAATTTAAACTAATTCTATTAATACAAGTTTTGCATTATCACCATCTCTATATTTAATAGGTACTATTCTAGTAAAACCTGAAGTTTTTTTACCTTTATATTGAGGTGCAACGTTTTTAAATAATTCTAAAGAAGATTCTTTAGAAAATAAAACTCTACTAACTTGTCTTATAGCATTCATTTCATCCTTAGCATTAACAACATTTATTAGTTTATCAATCATAGGAATAATGGCTTGTGCTCTTTTTTCAGTTGTCTTAATTCCTTTATGTAAAAAGAAAGAAGTAACTAAATTTCTTAACATAGCATCTCTATGTGAAAAGGTTTTATTGTTAAACTTAAGATTTTTTCTTACTCTATGTCTCATAGTAGTCAATTAATAATTATAAAATTACGAATTACGAATTATTTGTAATTGTTAATTCGTAATTGAAAATTGTTTTTAGTCGTCTCCTAATAATTTTAATCCTCTTTCAGCTAAAGAAGTTCTTATTTCTGTCATTGCTTTTTTACCAAATCATTTTATAGATGACAATTTTGTTTCTGTACATTTTGTCAATTGTTCTATAGAAAGAATATTTCAGTTTATTAAAGCGTTTAGAGTTCTTGGAGATAATCCCATAATTTCTATTGGAGTATATGTTTCTTTTTCAAGTTCTTCTTTTATTTCTTCTTTTTCTCTATTTAATAAATCCTTAACATCTGATATAAAGTTTCATTCAACTTGTAATCCTTCTTCATTAAATAATGAAAAGTAAGAAACAAGCATATTTCAAGAAAATTTAACAGCGTCAACTGGACTTATTGCTCCATTTGTTAATACCTCAATTTTTAAAGATTCTAAATTTGTTAAGTCTCCATGTCTAGTAGCTTCAATATCATATTTAACATTTAGTACTGGAGAGAAATTAGCATCTATTAATAAAACATTAACATCTTCTTCTTCTTCTTTTAAGTCTTCAATACTTTTATATCAAACACCTTTCTCTATTCTTATCTCTAAATCAAGTTCTAATCAGTCTTTATCAATTTCAGTTATATATAAATCTTTATTTAAGATTTCTATTCAAGCTAGAGCTTTAATATCTTTTGCACTAACAACTCAAGCTTTATTTTTGTGTAATTTTAACCATTCAATTCAAGCTTCTTTTTTCTCAATAACGAGGTCCTTTAAATTTAACATTATATCAAGTACACTATCCTTTACCCCTGGTATATTTGAGTATTCATGAGTAACTCAAGCAACCTTTATTCATGTAACTTTTGTTCAAGGTATACTTGATAATAATACTCTTCTTAAAGAATTCCCTAAAGTAACTCAATATCATCTCGGAAGTGGAGTAATTTCAAAAGACGATTTATTAAAGTCTAAGTCTTTTTGAGATATTTTAGGAACTCAAATTAAGTTATGAATAATATGCATATTTTTTTGAGTTATAAAAGTATAAAAAACTATTTAGAATAAAATTCAACTATTTTTTGAATATCTACTATTTGCTCAAAATCATCTTTTTCAGGCATAGCCGTTACTGTAATTTTTAAGTTCTTTGGATCAACATCTACCCATTTACAACTAGTTATTTTACCTTTGTTTCATTTAGCAAATTCTGCTAATTCTTCTGCTAACCCTTTATACAATACTCATTCTTTCATTTTATCTCTAAGTTCTATAACATCTCATACTTTAACAGATATAGAAGGAATAGAAACCTTTACTCAGTTTAATTTAAAATGTGCATGATTAACAAATTGTCTAGATTGCATTCTTGTTCTTGAAAAACCAGCTCTAAAAATAACATTATCAAGTCTAATTTCTAAATATCTAAGCATTTTCTCTCATGTAGTACCTTCTGCTTTAGATTTTTGCGCCTTAGTAAAGTAAGAAGCAAATTGTTTTTCAGATAGTCCAAACATTCTTTTTGCTAATTGTTTTTTTCTTAATTGTGTACCGAATTCACTATTTTTTCTTGATCTAAGCGGAGCTCTACCGCCTTTTGATAGATCATACTTTTCAGTTCAAAATAGATTAACACCTTCTCTTCTACACAATTTTTTCTTTGGTCAAGTGTACCTCATAGTAAAATTTTAAATTTTAAGTGTTAAATTTTTAATTTATATAACATATATTATAGTTTTCTAACTTTTTTCTTTCTAGTACCATTATGTGGAACTGGAGTAATATCAAATATAGATTTTAAATCTACTCAACTTGATATAAGTCATCTAATAGCTTGCTCTCTACCAACCCCTATTCATTTAACATAAACATCTAATGTTTCTATTCAATGTAAAGTTTTTGCTGTTTCTAATGCTTTTTCAGCAACTACTTGTGCTGCATATGGAGTAGCTTCTCTAGCTCATTTAAATCAAGCGCTTCATCCTGAAGCCCAACTTAATACATTTCCTTTTTCATCAGTTATACTAACAATAGTATTATTAAACGAAGCCATAATATGAGCTTGTCCATGTTGTACTATCTTTTTAGTTTTTCTAGGTTTTTTTACAACAGTTTTTGCCATTATAATCAATTACGAATTAAAAATTACTATTATCAATTATTTATCTCAATTATAAATTACACTTTATTCGTAACTTATAATTGTTAATTTAGAATTTATTTTTGTTATTTTTTCTTACCTGCAATAGCAGTAGATTTACCTTTTCTTGTTCTTGCATTAGTTTTTGTAGATTGTCCTCTTACAGGAAGTCTATTTTTATGCCTAATACCTCTATAACATCTTATTTCTTGAAGTCTTTTAATATTTCAAGCAACCTCTCTTCTTAAATCTCATTCAACCAAATGAGCTTCTTTTATTACATCTCTTATTTTATCTAACTCTTCTTCAGATAAAGTTTCGATTTTTCTTGTTTTCTCAATTCCTACTTTAGCTAATATTTGATTTGATACAGCCCTACCAACACCATAAATATATGTTAAAGCAATTTCTACATGTTTACCATTTGGTAAATTAACTCAAGCAATTCTTGCCATAATACTTATTAAATTTTAAATTATAAATTTTAAATTTTAAATTTTGGAAATAATTTAACATTTAACATTCCAAATTTAACATTTCAATTATCCTTGTCTTTGTTTATGTTTTGGAGTCTTACAAATAACTCTCAATACTCATTTTCTTTTAATAATTTTACAATCACTACAGATTGGTTTTATAGAAGATCTAACTTTCATACTACTTTAAATTAAATATAAAATGTAATTATTATTTTTGCCTAAATATGATTCTTCATTTTGTTAAATCATACGGACTTAACTCTATAAGAACCTTATCTCATTCTATCAATTTGATAAAATTGTTTCTCATCTTTCAACTTAAGTATCATTTAACAACTCATCATCAAAAATCATCTGGTAATTGTACGTCAAAAACCAGACTTGGTAAAGCTTTGATGATTGTTCATTCTACTTCTATTTTATTTTCTTTACCAGACATAAAATGTATACTTTTAATAAATAGCTCCGGTAGTTTATAAAAAAACAAAGAAAATGCAAATCTTTTTTTGACTTTTTTTATTTTTCTGTAAAAAAAGATTTTAAAATTAGATTTGCAAGCTGTTTTTAATAATCTATACCTTTGATTTTTTGGTTTTTTTCTTCTCTACTTTTTATTATATTTTCTATTTTTATCATTAAATCAGGATGTTTAAATGCTATCTCTTTTATAGAAAAAGATAGCATAGTTATTAACTTAGTATCTTTAATAGCTCTTGCTGACGCCATCCTAACCCCCTCTCATCAAAACACAGCCATTTCTCAAAGAATTTCTTCTGCTTTAATTTCTCATAAAATTATTTCCTCTCAAGCTCTTTCTTTATAAATTTCAATTTTTCCTTCAGCTAAAAAATACATTGCATTTGCTTCATCTCACTCTAAAAATAATTGATCTCACGCACTTAAATATTTTTCTTGACAAAATAATGCTAAATTTTCTTTTTCCTGTTGCGATAAAGAAGATAACATATCAACACTATCTAAAAAAGACATAGTTATTCAATTAAGAATCTAAAATTTACGAATTACGAATAATAAATTTAAACAAAATTAACAACTACTTGTAATTCGTAATTTGTAATTGTTAATTTATAAAACTATTTTTCTATTTGAGTTTTATATATTTCTAATTCATCTCCTTCTTCTAATTTCACATTTCATTCAAATTTTATTCAGCATTCAATCGGTCATTCAAGCATTTTAACCTCCTCAACTCATTGTTTTAAAGAAGCTATTTTTCAGTGTCATAATAATTTATCTTTTCTAATTATTCTTAGACTAGCTCCTGTTTCTATTTTATCTCATTCTCATTTTATAACTAATCATATAATCATAAATTTCTTTTCAGTGAAAAATATAGCTCAAACCTTTGCCCTTCAAAGTGTTATTTCAACTTCTTTAGGATCAAGCATTCAAGTTACTATTTTTTCTATTCTTTCTGTTATATGATAGATAATATTACTATCAATAAACTCAATCTTTGTATCCTCTATAGCTGATTTTGCAGAAGGCACAACTTTTACTCAAAATCAAACTAGTATAGCAGAAGATCATTCACACATCAAAACATCTCATTCAGTAATATTTCAAACTCATGAGTGAATAATTTGAACTGTTGTTTCTGGAGTTGATAATTTTTGAAGTGATGATTTAATAGCTTCCAAACTACCATTACTATCTGCTTTTACAACTATTTTTAATTGCTTTAAACTTCAGGCTTTGATTTTTGACATCAAAATATCAAGCCCTGTAGCTTTTACAGCTTTTCTGTTTGACATTATATCTTTGTACTCGATTGATTTTTCTCTAGCAAGTTGAGGAGTTGAAACAACTTGTAATACATCACCTCATGATACAACATTATCTAATCAAACTATTAATACTGGATCTCACGGAAGCGCTTTTATAACTCATTTATTTTCATGATCTCTTAATACTTTTACTTTTCAATATGACTCATTACAAACTATATTATCTCATTTATTTAACGTTCATGTATTTACTAATACTGTTGCAATAGGTCAAAATTTCGAATCAAGATGTGATTCTATTACTGTAGCAACTCAGGCTCTATCTGGATTTGCTCTTAATTCTTTCATCTCAGCAACAAGCAATATAATTTCAAGTAAATCATCTATACCAAATCATGTTTTTGCTGAAACAGGAACCATAGGAGTATCTCATCCCCAATCTTCTGGAGTAAGGCCATGTTCTGCTAACTGTCACTTTAAATGGTCAGGATTAGCTCATTCTTTATCCATTTTATTTATAGCTACTATAACTGGGATTCAAGCTTCTTTTGCATGGTTTATAGATTCTATAGTTTGAGGTTTAACTCATTCATCAGCAGCAACTACAAGTATAGCAATATCAGTTGATTTTGCTCACCTAGCTCTCATCACAGTAAAAGCCTCATGTCATGGAGTATCTAAAAATGTTATTTTTTGTCAGTGTTGTTCTACTTGATATGCTCAAATACTTTGAGTGATTCAACCTGCCTCTCAAGCTGCAACTTTTGATGATCTTATATAATCTAGAAGTGAAGTTTTTCAGTGATCTACATGCCCCATTATACTTACAACTGGTGGTCTAGCTTGAAGTTTTGAAGTATCATCTTCCTTAAATAATATTGATATATCTCCCTCCATTAAGTCAACTACACTTAAACCTGTAGATTCATCTTTTTGCAAAAATATATCAAAAGCTTCAGCAACAATTGAAGCAGAATCAAAATCTACTTTTGTGTTTATATTTACCATCATACCATTTTTCATAAACTCAGCTATAAGTTTTGGAAGTGGTATTCAAGTTTTTTCTGATAATTCTTTTAAGCTTAAAACCTCTGAAACAACAACAGTTTGCCCAGTACGATCAGTTAATTTTTGAACTATATCCTCTGCTTTTTTTTCTTCTTTTTTCTTTTTTCAGATTTTTGTTGACCTTGTAAAAGTCACTTCTTTTTCTTCCTCTTCAAAGAAATTAAAATTTCTTCTTCTTGTTTTTCAAAATGGTTTTAATTTTGACTTTTTTCATAATTTTCAATCTTCTTCTACTTCATTTACATGCGATTTAAACTCTTTTTTTGGAAATTTTTTGAATTCTTTTTTTGGAAATATTTTTTCCTCTTTTTTTCACTCAAAAGAAATAGTTCATGTTTTTTCTTGTTTAGGTTTTTCTTCAAATCTTGGTTTTTCTTCTCTAACTACCTCCATTTTCTGAACTATTTTTTTCTTTTTTATTATAAGTGCTTTTTTCTCCACCTCTAAATCAGCTCAAGATTTTTTCTCTTCCTGAACTACTTTATTTTCAATTGGTTCAACTTTTTTTATAAGTTTCCTTGCTTTAAGTTTAGGTTTTTTTTCACCTGAAGAAGCTTCAGCATCAGATGCTGAATGATTTAAACTACTATAATAATCATCAACTACATTATTTGGAGTCATTTAACTTTTTTGGATTAGCGCTAATTAAAATTGACTTTAAATATAAGTTTTTTTGCTGTTTTGTCAAAAAATTATAAAAACTTGTAAATTTCACATTTTTTATTACTCTTATACAAATTTTAATATTAAATGTTAAAGATGGAAGATAATAAAATAATAGAAAGTTTAGTTAAGGATTTTCTTGATAAACTACTAATTAATTATGAGTCTGTAGAAGTGATAAGTGAAAGTGAATGAATTTATTCTATTAAGATTAAAACAGAAGAATCTGGAATTATAATTTGACCGCACTGAAAGAATTTAGAATCATTTGAAAATATTTTAAAATTACTTATCTCAACTAAATTTGATAAAAAAATCAAACTTCATCTTGAAATAAATGATTATATGCATTCTAAAGATGAAAAACTTTTTTCTTTTGTTAAATCAAAAATAGAACTACTAAAAAATTGAAAAGATACTATTATACTTCCTTTTTTAAATGCTTATGATAGAAAAAAAGTTCATTCTTTTATAGCTGAATTGGACAACAAAAAGATATACACAAAAAGTGTTTGAGAATGATCTGATAGAAGATTACACATTTGTAGAATAAATGAAAAAATCACTATTGATATTGATTGAGATGATATTTAAATAATTATAAATTAATTGAAAATTAAAAAATGAAAAAAATAGGAATAATTTTATTATTATGACTAGCTCTATTTAGTTTTTGGAAAATAAATAATCTAAACTATATCAAACATAATCAGATAAAAATAAACCTTGTACAGCATCCAGAATGACTTCCAACTAAAGAGTTTGCTAAAAAAACATCCTTTGGTTTTCAAAACTTAAAAGCTGATATATATTGGCTTGAAACTATACAATATATAGGTTGAAATGCAATTCATTCTGAATACAAAAAATATCTTTTTACAATTTTGGATTTAATCACTGAGCTAAATCCTTATTTTGAGCATCCATATAAAATAGGTCTTTTACTACTTCCAGATTACAACGAAAGATATGAGGATTTAACTGACAAACAACAAAATGAGTACTTAAATCAAACTGAAAAGATCTGATTAAAATGAATAGCTAACTTTTGTGATCCAGAAAAAATAGAACTTATAAAAAACGAAGCTAATTTAGTTAAAATTTGGACAGATGAAAAATACAAAAATCCTTGTAAAAGTTTTGATATTCCATACTACTTAGCTTTTGTATATTATTTCAACTTAAATAATCCTCTAGAGGCATCTAACTACTATAAAATAGCTTCGGCACAAAGTGATTCTCTAGAAGGAGCAAAGATCATGGCTGCTATCATGCAATGAAAATGAGGAAACAGAGAAAAATCATTTTTTATGTTTACAAATATGGCTAAATCTCAAGATACAACAGAAGAACAAATATGTGCTACTTATGTATCAGAACTTGAACAAGTATGAGCGTTAGTTTTTGATAAAAAAATAAAACTAGACTGAAAACTTTTAAAACAAATAAACACAACTAGAGATCAATCTATTTGAAAATATGATGAAGATCAAGAGAAACCTCTACTTTCAGAAACTGAGTGTAGTAATTATGTAAGAAAAGCTACAAGAGAATTAAACTTGTACTACATAGAACAAGCGAATATAAAATATAAAGAAAATAATGACTGAAAGTCAGCCATAAACGCAAAAATATTATATAATAAGTGATATATAGATTATCTCCCTATTGATTATCAACAGTATGAAGATTATGGAGTTATATATGAATACAATGAAGACACTTGAAACTTTGATTATGATATGGGTAAGTATTAAAAAAAGTTCCTAAAAAAGGAACTTTTAATTTGAAAAAAATCCTTTTTTTTATATAATCCTCCCGTTTAATTTATATTATTTAAAGAACTTATGAAAATAACTAGAAAAGATTTAGATAACTCTATAGTTGAACTTATAGTAGAAACTGATACTAAAACAGTTGCAAAAAGCAGAAATAAAGTATTGAATTATTTAAGAGAAAAAGCTGATATAAAAGGTTTTAGAAAAGGTGCTAACATTCCTGAAGATGTACTAGTAAAACACTACTCTGAAGACCAAATCTCTGCAATGACTGTTGAATTTTCTATAGATTCAGTATACCAAAAAGCTTTGATGGAAGAAAAAATTATTCCTGTAGCACAAGGAGAAATAAAAGAAATTATATCACAATCTCCGTTAAAATTTAAACTTCATATCGAAGTATTACCTAAAGTAGAAGTTGATGCAAAATATAAAAAAATCAAACTTAAAAAGCAAAAAATAACTGTTAGTGATGCTGAGGTAAAACAAGCTTTAGAAGATATAGAAAAAAGGTTTACTACATTTAAAGAAGTATCAGACAAAAAAAGTAAGGCAGATTTATGAGACAGAGTAACAATTGATACAGATGGTTATGAAAAAGAAAAGCTTCTTGATTCTACATCTATGAGAGATTATCCTCTAGTACTTGGATCTGGTCTACTTGTCCCTGGATTTGAAGAAGGTATAGTTGGAGCAAAACTAGAAGATGAACTAGAGCTTGATATAACTTTCCCAAAAGACTATCACAATGCAGATTTTGCTTCTAAAAAGACAAAGTTTAAAGTAAAAATTAAAAAAATTGAAAAAGCCACAAAACCAGAGTTTACTCCAGAGTTTATAGAACAATTAAGAGGACAAAAACTTGACCTAGCTTGATTTAAAAAACTTATAAAACAAGAAATAAAAGATACAAAAGAGTCAAATACTAGACTAGATCAAGAACATAAATTGATTGATGAACTTGTAAAAGTATCAAAATTATCAGTTTGAGAAAAATTACTTGAAAATCAAATAAATAAAATCTTTGCTGAGATAAAAGAAAATATGTGAAAACAAGGTATCAAAATGGCTGACTATCTTGAAAGTCTAAAACTTAGTGAAGAGGATTACAAAGAAAAACACGTAAAACTAGACGCTTTAAAAAGACTTCAATGAGAACTTATTTTAAATAAACTGATGGAAATAGAAAAAGTAGAAGTTGATGATAAAACTCTTGAAGAAGAGATAGAAAAGATCAAGTGAGCATACCAAAATCCAGAAGTATTAAAAAGACTTAACGAATTATATACTCCAGGAAATAAGTATTATGATGAATTAAGACTAAGAATGGCTTACACAAAACTAATTGATAGTTTCTTTGAAGAAGAAAAAGCTGAAAAATAAAAAATAAACCTGAGAAGTTCTCAGGTTTATTTTTTATTTTTCTTTTTTCATCAGCAATATGGACAATTTTTCCGGTCTAGTTCTAATTCCTTTCCGCAGTCTTTACATTTTTTCATTAATTTAATATTACATGATGGACAATACTTAAAATCTTTTTCTACTTCCGCCTTACAATTAAAACAAGTCATCTTTTCAAAATTATCAACTCATATTTTTTCTTTAATTTCTTCTGATAAAGAGTCTAAATTATGCTCTACTTCTTCGTAATACTTCTCAAATAATGTTTTTCATGGTCTAACTATAAGATATATAAAAACTCAAAGAGGCGTTAAAATAAGTACACTCATAACAGAAAAAATCTGCAAAAAAATACTTTCTGTTCTATTTGTTATATCTCTTATAACCCACACTAAAATAGCTATCCACACAATAAAAAAATATAAAATAAAAAATTTTATAGTATTTTCTATAGTTGTATGAATAAGTAAAAAATTCAGAATTGCATTATTTGTGTTCACTATTTGAAATATTAAATTATATTAGCACTCCTTCTCTCTAGGAATTACTAGATAGAAATTTATTCTATCCCAAATTATCTTTTTTCCACTTTTCTATTTCTTTATGATTTCCAGATAAAAGTATTCAAGGAACTTTTAATCACTCAAACTCCTCTGGACGAGTATATACAGGATACTCTTTTTGTCTATTTAACTTTTTACTAAAACTGTCTTCTTCAAGACTGTCTATATTACCTAAAACTCATGGAATATGTCTAACTAGTGTATCTATAAAAACTTGGGTTGCCAACTCTCAACTTGATAAAACATACTCTCAAACACTAATTTTATAAGTAACATACAAATCAATTATCCTCTGATCTATTCATTCATAATGTCAACATATAACTACAAACTCTTCTCATAACTTATCATAATAGTTTTCAACTTTTTCTTGGTTTAATAAATCTCAACTAGGTGTCATATAAACAACAGGGAGTTTTTTTCAAACTACATCAAATATGTGATTTACAGCTTTACTTAAAGGTTCTGGAGAAATAACCTGTCCATGCATACCATATGCCTTTTCATCAATTCTTTTAAACTTATCACTTGAAAAATCATTGAGCTTATAGTAGACAGGAGTAAAAAGTCACTTTTCTATCGCTCTTCATATTATCGAGCTTCAAAAATATGACTCAAATGTTTCTGGAAATATAGTTAAAATATGAATTTTCAAAAAACAGGAATTAAAAAATAAGAAAGGGGTAAAATATCTATTTCTTAATTATCTTAAATACTTCTTCTAAAACTTCTATCTCACTTTTTGTAGCATCTATTAAATAATCACACAATTTTCTAGCTTCCTCCTCTTCCATAATTGCACTATTTATCCTTCTTTCTAACTCTTCATCCCTCATCAAAGCTCATCTTTTTTCTATTCTCTCTCTCAAAATCTCTGTTGGAATGTTTAAAAATATAGTTGTATAACTAGAGTCAAATGCTGGTCTTTCTTTTTTAAGTCTTTTTAAACCATTTATATCAAGTTCTTTAACTACTGTTTTTCATAGATTTATTCCTTTATTTATAACATCTTCATACTTTGTACCAACATAATCTGTTTCATGAACTATAGCATATTCTAAAAATTCTCAGGCTTCTATTTGGTGAAAAAATTCCCCCTTACTAATAAAATGTGAATCAACTCAATTAATTTCATTTTCTCTTATAGCTCTACTTCTATATGATAAAGGTATATATAAATCCAAATCTGATTTTTTTAAATTGTTTATTAGAGTCCCCTTACCAGCTCCAGAAACTCACATGATAAAATAAATATGTCCCATATATATTGAATAATTAATAATTACAAAATCCCTCCCCTTTCACTTCGTTACAGGTACTCCCTTTGAGAAAGGGAGATTATATGTAAAATTTCTCCCTTTTCCAAAGGGAGTACCCGCAGGGGGAGGGATTATTAAACTATAACCCAACAACACTAACAATCTCTTCATACTTTTTGTCAGCAATCTCATTTGCTATCCTATTCCCTGCTTCTAATTTCTCATATATAGAATCCATATTATTTTCAAAACTTGCAAACCTCTCTCTTGCCTCTTTAAAATATTCTAAAATGAGATCTAATAACTCAAGCTTAGCGTGTCCATAACCATAATTTCATGCTCTATATTTTGCTGCTATTTCATCTTGTTTTTCTTTACTTGCAAATAACTTAATGAGAGCAAAAACATTACAAATTTCAGGGTTTTTTGATTCTTCTAAAGATTCACTTCCTGTTACTATACTCATTATTTTTTTCTTCATCGTTTTCTCATCATCAAAAATCCCTATAAAATTATCATAACTCTTACTCATCTTTCTACCATCTGTTCATGGTATGATCTTAAAATCTTCATCTATCTTAGAATCGGGTAATTTAAAAACCTCACAATTATATGTTTTATTGAAGTTTTCAGCTATATCACGAGCAAATTCTAGATGTTGTTTTTGATCTTTTCAAACTGGAACTACATCTATATCATATGTGATAATATCAGCTGTCATCAGTATAGGATAATTAAAAACAGCCATATTTATGTCACTATTTTTATTTTGTGCATCTTTAAAACTATGAGCTCTTAACATCAAAGAGTATGGAGTTACACTTGATAAAATCCAAGTTATATCATTTATACGTCTAACCTTTGACTGCTCAAAAACTATTATATTTGCATCCTCTGGCATAAGTGCAAAAAACTCTTTTAACATTCTAACTTTATTTTTTCTTAAAGTTTCAGCATCATGAACAGAAGTTAGAGAATGGAAATCTGGTAAAAAAACATAAGCCTCTTTCCCTTTAGCAAAGTCAAATAATGGTTTTAATGCTCAAAAGTAGTTTCAAATATGCATTCAATTTCAAGTTGGTTTTATTCAAGTTAATATTTTCATCATAAAAAATAATTAATAAATGCTTTAAATAAGTTAAAAATAGTATAATAAAAAAAATAAAAAAACCAAAGTAAAACTTTGGTTTTTTTATTTTTTTAACTTTCACTATTTTGCTACTTTTTGTGAATTTAGATATTCTGTAATAAATTGAGATACAAGTGGTGCTGGTTTTGTAAATAAAGCAGAACCAAAACTAACAATTGTTCAAACAGATAGCGCTCAACTTGTTTCTTCTACATAGTATCTATTATCAACTAAATTACTAACATCTCCATATAATGATCAATTAACAGTTAACTGTGTTGATGTTGCTCAAGAAGTTATACTTCATCAAACTCAATTTTTTTCAATAGAGATGTAAGTTCATTTTATAGAACTAACACTTGCATCAATAATTATATTTCCTCATTTAACTACAAATGCTATATTTTCTGGATAACTTAAGTTTGTATCAACATATAAATTAGCGTTTTCAACTATATATGTTCTTGGTCAAGTTAAAGAAGAAAAGTAATTACTTGTTATTCTGAAATTTTTATTTCTAAGTATAAATACATTTTCTATACCATTATAGTTTTCAAAATCAGATAAACTTGTTGTTGTACTAGATGCTGCTCAATCTTCATCTGTAACTGTTGTTAAACTACCACTATAGTTATCTCAGTCACTTTGTGTATCAGATACGATATCAGCATCATCTGTAGTATCAGAGAAACTCGAAGTATCACCAGTTGAAACTCATACTCAAGCAAAGTTTTTATTTTGCTCATTTATTGCAACATCATTTATATTGGCAATTTTTGATGTATCACTTACATAGCTTGTTCAACCTCAACTTGTTACAATTGATGGTTTAGAAACTCTAACATTAAAGTTTGCTGTAAAGTAAGCATTATCATATAAAACTCCGTCTTCTTCAATAGTTGTTACAATAACATTATCTGCATAACTTTGACCATCAGGCACTAAATCTTTATTTCAAGTAAAAGTTGGAAAAGTATTAAACTCAACTTTTTGGTAAGGATATAGTATATCTGGTAAGTTTTGACAAATCGTTTTGCTTATATAATCTAGAGAGTTTCACTCCTTATATTTCACACATAATTTATCAAATGAAAAATCATAATCTGAATCATTGTAAATGTATGGTTTTTCATTAATTTTTATATAAGGATTAACCTCGTGTCATATAATAGTGCTTGTCGCAGGTCCAAATACAAGATTTCAATGATTTGGTATAGTTATAAAAGGATTTGGAACTCATAATCCTCATCATATAAATTGACAAGAACTATTACAAAATGGAGGAAATGCTCATAAACTTCAATCTGGATTAATAGTTCTTTCACAATCTTCTCAAGATTCTAATACCCCATTTCAACAAAAAGCTCCACCTCCTCCTCATCATCATACTCCTCAAGTAGTATCTATACATGCTAGACGAGTAAACCATCCATTAACTAAATCAACTATAGTACTACTTTGAGAAACAAAACATTGTGGAGCAGTTACTCTAGGATTTGTTGAATAATCACAATTAAAATTATACTCTTGATATCATAATGAATTTATATTTGATCTTCATATAAGTTGATCTCCATTTCAACAATCAAGTCTAAAACTACGAGTAGTTGGATCTCATAAACAAGTTATATTTGAACCACTAACAATTATATCATAACATATAGGACCTCATCCTCAACCTCATTCTGTATTACATGTAGAACTACATCAATCTCAATTTATATTATTTCAATCATCACAAGTTTCTCAGTAAGCTGAATCAATTGTTCAATCTCAACACCAAGCAGGAAGTATTACATAACATTGTTTATGTTCAAATATACTAGAATTAGATACATTTTTCACTCATCCTCAGTCTGAAACATATGTATTAGCTGTTAGATTCCATGTTAAATTAGTATTTTGTGTTTCAAATCATTGCAAATATTTCCATTCTGATGAATTTAAAGATATATTTCAAGCACTATTAACATGTGCTCATCTAATTAAATATTCAACTCTTCAAACTGGTGTTGATCTACTTACAGGAGTAGAATTCATAATCAAATCATCAATAAAAAATACTAATGGTTCATTATCAGGTGAATTTACTGGGACCCAATTTGATCTAATTGTTCTATCCAAACTAGTAAGAGATTCTTCATTTAAATAATTTCAAAAATCTATTACACTAGCTTGAGAAGTACTTGAAAAAACTGTTTCTAAATCAGATGTATTATTATAAAAATCCCAAAAATCTTTAGGAACTCCATAATATAACCTATTTACTCATGAATTAAAGTATCAACATTGATCACAAGTAGTTCAATAATTTGCACTATATATTCAAGTAGAACAATCTTCTTCAACTAATCATCAAGCTGAAAAAGCCTGATTTATTAATATAACAAATGAAAAAAGAAATGTAAATACTGACTTGCAGAAAGTTGATTTCATAATAACTTTTTTTATATATAAAATTAAGATAATACCTATAATAATTAAATTATTTATTTTGTCAAGTTTT
>JAQVGG010000019.1 GCA_028696815.1 Candidatus Altimarinota bacterium | reverse complement strand
CAACCTCATCTATAATAGCAAAAAATAATTTAGATTGTGCTTTATCTTCACTTTTGATTACCATATTATCTCTTAGGTAGTCAAAACCTAGTTCGTTATTTGTTGCATAAACTATATCTTTAGAATAAGATTCCTTTTTTTGTATTTTTGATTGATTATGAGTTACAACTCAAACAGTTAATCATAAAGCATTATAAAGTATTCACATCTCTTCAGAGTCTCTTTTTGCTAGATAATCATTAACTGTAACTATATGTACTGAGTTTCAAGTAAGAGCGTTAAGATAAGCAGGAAGTGTAGCAACAAGAGTTTTTCATTCTCAAGTTTTCATCTCACTTATGTTTCAATTATGAATAGCTATTCATCCAATAAGTTGAACATCATAAGGTATCATATTCCAAGTTAGAGTTTTTCAGTCACTCAATTCAAAAGTTTGACCATCAAGAATCCTACAAGCATGTTTTACAAGTGCAAAAGCTTCTAGATTTATATTATCTAATATAGATTTTATTTTTTCAGAATCTTCAGGATTTTGGAAATCCAGTCATTCAAACATTGCTTTAAATTCAAGAGTTTTTTCTTTTACTTGGCTTAAATTTAAATTTTCAAAACTGTTATAAAATTCATTTATTTTTTCAACTTGTTTTGTATACTCTTTTACCTTTTTTTCACTTGGATCACCAAAGATAGATTTAATAATATTTTCAATCACAGTGTTTATTTATTAGTATATAATTTTTTAATCCCTCCCTCTACACTACGTTTCGAGTACTCCCTTTGATAAAGGGAGAAAGAATAAGGATATTTTTTAATGAAAGAATTATAAACAAAAACTTGTATTTTCAAAAAAAGATTTTATGTTTTTTATTTTTTATTTCATAAATATTTATTATACTTTGATTTATAATTTGTAATTCGTAATTTATTAATTTAATTATGATAGCCTATCTAAAGTGAAAAATAGTTGATCTAGATTTCAATAAAGCAGTTTTGTTGACAGAAAGTGGAGTAGGGTATGAAGTAGGTATAAGTGATATAACTTATGCAAATATATCTTTACACTCTGAAGTAGAACTTTTTATTTATCATCATAGAACAGAAAATAGTGAAGCTCTTTTTGGTTTTTTTGATAAAATAGATAAAAAAGTATTTGAAGAACTATTAAAGATATCTTGAGTTGGAGGTAAAGTTGCTTTACAAGTATTATCACTTTGAGTTGCAAGACTTGCAACTGCTGTAAGAGATGAAGATAAAAAGACTATTGAACAAGTAAAATGAGTGGGGAAAAAGATGGCTGAAAAAATACTATTAGAGCTAAAAGATAAAGATTTTATAGATTTATGATTATCTATTAAATCAAATAATATAAAATCAGAGATAAAATTAGAAAGAAGTATCGGAGAAAAAGTAAAATCAACTCTTAGTGCTATGTGATATAATCCAAGAGATATAGATAGGGTACTTGAGTGATTACCAGAAGGATTAGATGATTTAGCAGAGATAATTCCGTTTATGATAAAAGAGCTTTAGTTAAATTTTTAATAAATAAAAATACCAAGCAATTTGCTTGGTATTTTTGTAGAAATTTTTATTAGAGTTTTTATTTTGTATCAACTCCTGATTTTACAATAACTATTGTTGCAGATGTATCTGTATTAGTTAAATTTGTTCAGTCAAAACTAGTGTCTTGAGCAGATACAGTATTTCTAATATCAGTCATTAATCCTAATTCTAACCTACTATTATCTAATCAGTTATCTTGTGCTTGAGCTGCTTTATTATCTACATTTCATTGATTTTCAAATGCAGTAGATACTTCATATGATCATTGTTGAATTCAAACTGAATCATCTCATACATTATATACATATCCACATCTTGAACCGTTACACGTTTGATTATGTTTAGGGTCTTCTGCAAGGTTCGGTAAATAATCCATTACAGAAGTAGAGCCATTACCTAACCAATCTGCTCATCATTGAGGATATACAGAAGTATCTTGATAAAATTGCTCAATACCTGATTGTAAAGCTTTAATATCATTTATTCTAGTAGTATCTCTAGCTTTTTGTATTTGAGATGTATAAACTGAAACTGCTCAAGTAGATAAAATACCTATAATTGTAATAACTACTAGTAACTCTATAAGAGTAAAACCTAATTTGTTTGTTTGTTTTTTCATGTTTTATGAAGTTATAAATTAAAAAACATACTTTTTAATTATACACTTTTAAATACTTTGTCAAAGAAATAAAACAAAAATATGTTGATATAATATAAATATTATTTATAATTAATTAATAAAAATATTAGTAAATAAAAAATAATGATATCTATATTTATATGAATTGTAGTTTTAGTTTTAGCACTATGAGCTTTTTTGATTTTTGCATTTACAGAAAAAAAAGAGCTTAATGATGAGCAAAAAAAACAATTCAAGAAAAATTTTAAATCAATTTACTTACTTGAATCTAAAAAAGAAAAAATTATTGATTATGATAAGTTATATCATCAGATTTTAAAATGATTTGGATATGAATGAAATTTTTGAGATATATTGAAATTAAAACCAGATGAAGTTGATGATTTAAATAAAATATGGGAACTTCATAAGCTTAGAAATAAACTTGTACATGACTTTGATTCTCATGATGAGAAGTTTTTAAATAAAAAAGTTTTAGAGTATGAAAAAGAAATAAAAAAGCTGCTAAGTTAATAATTAGTAGCTTTTTTATAAAAACATCTTTACAAAATAGTTATATTTCATAAAATTTCTTAGTATTCGTAATTTGTAATTTGTAATTCATAATTGATTTATGGTACTAAAAGTAAAAGAACTAAACAAAAGTTTTAAGTGAAAACAAATACTTCATGATGTTAGTTTTGATGTAGGAGAAGGAGAAATGTATGGATTTTTATGACCAAATGGTGCATGAAAAACTACTACTATGAAATCAATACTAGGTTTCATAAAACCTGATTCTTGAAGTATAAAAGTTTTTGGATGAAAAAATTTTAGTATAAAAGATAAGAAAAAAATAGGTTTTATGCCTGAAAATACTTATTTATACAAACATCTAACAGGTAGAGAGTTTTTAAAATTTAATGGTTGATTTTTTGGGTTTACAAAAAAAGAACTTGATGATAAAACAGAAAAATTGCTTAAAAAAGTATGACTTGATGAAGCATGAGATAAATATTTAAAAGATTATTCAAAATGAATGCTTCAGAGAGTATGACTTGCACAAGCAATTATAAATGATCCTAAATTACTTTTCTTGGATGAACCGATGAGTTGACTTGATCCTATTGGTAGAAAGATGGTTAAAGATTTACTATTGGAGTTAAAAGCTAAATGAACAACAGTATTTTTTAATACACATATATTATCTGATGTAGAAAGTATTTGTGACAAGGTAAGTATAATTCATAAAGGGCATATTATAGTATCAGGAAAAAAGATAAAAGACTTGGATTGTCCATTGGAAGAGTTTTTTATCTCAAAAATAAATGAATTTAATGAAGCTTCAAAAGCTTAAGAGAGAATAAGTTTCTCTCTTTTTTATTGAAAAATTTTTTAAAACTATACAATATAAAATACAGGTACCGGTCTCTCAGTTTAGAAAGTAATATGCTAAAATTAAATAAAAATGCTTCCTATGCAAGAGACCGGTACCATTTTCAAAATATCTTTTTTAAATAAATACATATGTATATACTTGCTTTTGAAACAAGTTGTGATGATACTTCGGTTGCGGTTTTTAAAGATGACGTACTACTTGCAATGAATACTGCTTCACAAATAAAAATCCATGAACAAACTTGATGAGTTGTACCAGAAGTAGCAGCTAGAGAACATGCTAATGCTATTTTTCCTGTACTTGATGATACATTAAAAGATGCAAAGGTGGGGTTGGAAGACATAGACCATATAGCAGTAACTATAACTCCTGGGCTTATACCCTCACTTTTAACTGGTATAAATGTTGCAAACAGTTTGTCACATATACTTAAAAAACCAATTATAGAAATAAATCATATAGAGTCACATATATTTGCAAACTTTTTAGAGAGAAAAGAGTCAGATATAGTTTTTCCACTTGTTTGTTTAACTGTTTCTGGATGACACAATGAAATTTATCTTATGAAAGATATGTGGAGTTTTGAAAAGATATGATGAACAACCGATGATGCTGCCTGAGAGGCTTTTGATAAAGTAGCTAAGATGATGTGACTTGGATATCCAGGAGGACCAATTATAAGTAAATTGGCTTCAGAATATGAACCACCCCTTAATCCCTTCCTTACTAAGGAGGGGAAAGAGAGCAAAGCGAACAGGGGAGGTCTATTTCCACGTGTATGGCTTGATAAAAAAAGTTTTGATTTTTCATTTTCATGACTTAAAAGTGCAGTAAAAAGAGAAGTAGATAAGAGGACCTCACCCCAACCTTCTCCTTTGGAGGAGAGGGAGCAAGAACAATTTAATTCCCCCTCTACTTACAAAGGAGAGGGGGCTAGGGGGTGAGGTCTTTCTTTAGAAGATAAAAGGGAAATATCTTTTGAATTTCAAAATGCAGTTACAGAAGTATTGGCATATAAACTTGTACATGCCTGAGAAAGTAAGAGAGTAAAAACAGTTATGCTTGCTTGAGGAGTTAGTGCAAATGATAAATTAAGTGAACTTATAATTGAAATGTGCAAAGAAAAATGACTGAACTTTACAAAACCACAAAAAAAAGTTTACAGTATGGATAATGCTGCAATGGTTGGGATAAATGCATATTATAAAGTTAGATATAATAAAATATAATATATTGACATAATAAATATTAATATTATAATTAATTTATTAAATATATAATGTTTATTTATGAGCTTAGAAAAAGATTTTAATTTTACTTGAAGGTTTAACTGATTTACTGATAATGATAAGTTTCAAGCTATTACTTGTATATATGCTATTTTGTGAGATATATCAAAATATATAGGTAAAAAATTAAACTTTTTTATACAGTGATTCTATCTTAAAATAGACAATTATTGTTGAACAATAAGAAATAAAAAAGTTTTATCGTTTAGTAATTGAGAAGTTAGTTATGATTTAGCATTGCAAATATTAGAAAGTTTAAGCAACTGAGAAGATGTTTTTATATCTATAAATAATAGTATAGTTAAATTAACACTAGAAAAGCCTCCAGTTCTTGATTCTAGTAGTGTGATAACTAAGTTAGTTTCTTATGTATCTAGAAGAATTTACTTTTTTATTGCACATGATTTACGTGACCATTATAATTGTATAAGAACTCAAAGCTTTTCTGAGTATGAAAAATTGAAGTGAGATCATCCTTTAGATAGTTTTACAGAAAGACAATTAGTATTATTAACTTTAGAAAATGAGTTAGCATATGATAGTTTTGCTGATGCTCAGGCTATAATCAATTACTTTAAAATAAGTGAAGAAGAATTTGAGATGATTTATATAAAGATTTTGAAAAGAAAAGAAAAAGCTATGAAAAAGTATGGTAAAGAGCTAGATAAGTATCATTACTTAGTTAGGTATAGAGATTTTAGACCTACTTTTAGTAATTAGAATAAAAAGCTCTGAATTAATTCAGAGCTTTTTATATCTTTTCTCTTATATTTAAATTATCTCTTAAATATATATTTCATTTTTCAGTTAATATGTTTTTTATAAGTTTATCTCAGTAATTTAATCTGTTATAGAAGTCTTCAGTTGTTATTATTGCATACTTGATTTTTCTTCAGTAAAATGTTTTTTCAAGAAATCTGTTAAAATCTTCTTTATCTATTTCTCAAATCATAAATATATCAAGTATAGATTTTCCTGGTTCAGTTAATTTTGTTTTTATTGATTCATTTATAATTACAAGTTCTAATAAATTTTGATTTTTAAAATACGCTTTTACTTTTTCAAGAGGATTATATGTTTTTACAAATATATCCATAAACTCAACAATCAAATGGAAATTTGGATTTAGGCAGAATATTTTTTTCTTTAGCTCTGTTCTATGTTTTAATATACCAAGTTCTGTTAAATTATCTAACTCTCTTTTTATTGAGTTTATCTGTTCATCAAGTTCTCTTGAAAGTGCTCTCATATGAAATCAAGAGTTGTTTCATCATTCAAACTCCAAGAAAAATTTTTCTAGGATTTTAGTTCTACATTGAGATCAAAATAGTTTAGATAAATCTATATGTTTCATAAAAGAGGATGATTAATATATATTTTGTTCATCAAGCATTTTTTCTACTGCTCTAGCATAAATCACTCCAGGTAAGAAATGGTAATGTATGTGTTTAATACTTTTCCCACTATTTGTTTCTCTTATAAAAGAAAAAAAATTTTCTCAAGAGTAATATTTATGCATAAATACTTCAATATTTTTTAAATCAGCAAATTCTTCTTCTGTTAAGTCTTGTGTTACTTCCACGTGTCTTTTTGGTACAGTCATTAGGTGATTTTTTAATCAGTTGTATGGATATTTATTGTGTCTTATTTGCCAGTATCTAGTTTCATGTACTAAAAGTTTTTCTTCATCTTTTGTTGGATTACAAAAGGGACATTCTTCAAGTCCTAAAGGTTCTTTTCATTTCATCAGGTCTTCCCATATGCTTCTTTGGTGTAACTCCATGTTTTTTCTGTATAAAAAATTTAAACATCTCATTAAAATGTAATTATTTAAGAGAAAAAATCAAGTAAATTTATTTATAAAACTAAAAAGTTTTGATTTAGTCTTTGTTTTTGCTAAAATCTTTATTAATAATTAATATTTAAAAATAAAAATATATGAAAAGCCTGAGAAAAGAACTAGAGGATAGAGGACTTTTATATCAAATTTCAAACGAAAAAATGTTTGAACTATATGATAAGTGATGAGAATCTTTTTACTGTGGTTTTGATCCAACTGCTGACTCACTACATCTTTGAAACTTTATTGGTTTCATGGTTGCAGTTCATTTTATGAGAAGATGAAACAAATATATAGCTTTGACTTGAGGTGCTACAGGTATGATAGGAGATCCAGGATGAAAAGATGCTGAGAGAACTTTTTTAAGTGAAGATGATTTAATAAAAAATGATAAAGCAATAAGTAAACAAATAACATGAATTCTTGATAACTTGAAGAGTTTTACTTGAGAAGATTTTATGTTTGGATTTGTTAATAATAAAGATTTTTATACTGATATGTGATACTTAGACTTCTTAAGAGAGGTTTGAAAATATATCACAGTAAATGTTATGATGAGTAAAGATACAGTTAAAAAGAGAATTGAAGATCCTTCAAAATCTATAAGCTATACAGAGTTTTCATATATGTTATTGCAAGGGTATGATTTTTCAAAACTATATAAAGATAATTGATTAAGACTTCAAATAGGAGGACAAGATCAATGGTGAAACTTAGTTACTGGGACTGAGATAATAAGAAAAAAATATGAAGCAGAAACTTTTGCTCTTACATGGCCACTTATAACAGATAGTACTTGAAAAAAATTTGGAAAAAGTGAATGAAATGCTATATGGTTAGAGAAAAATAAAACAAGCCCATATGAAGTATATCAATATTTTATGAATACAGCTGATGCTGATTTAGAAAGATATCTTAAAATGCTAACTTTAATAGAGACTGAAGAAATAGAAGGTATAGTAAAAAAACATATGCAACATCCAGAAGACAGGGAGTGACAAAAACTACTTGCCTATAAAGTGGTAGAAATTATTCATGGTACTTCTGAAGCTGATTTGGCAGTTAAAATAAGCGACTTTATGTTTGCTTCTAATGATAGAGTAAGTGTCTTAAAATCTTTAACAGATTCTGAAATAGATACATTTAAAAATGCTATGTGAGGTTTCAAATATGAATGAGAAAATTTATTTGAAACAATAGTTAAATCGGGTCTAGAGAGTTCAAATTCAAATGCAAGAAATAGTGTTTCATCTGGTGCTATATTTATAAATGAACAAAAAGTAGATGACTTTAATTTTGATGTAGATAGCGCTTTTATAAATGATAGAGTTCTGCTTTTAAGAAAATGAAAGAAAAATTTTAGAATAATTACAAAATAATTTTATAAAATAAGTTTGTAAAAATTTTTGTAGAGAATATAATACTATGATATTTTATTAAAAGTATCATGGTATTTTTTTAAAATAAATATATGGATCATAATTTAGAACTAGTTAAATTTTTAAGAGAAAAATGAGTTTTAAAATCTGAAAAACTAGTTGATTGTTTTAAAAACATTGATAGAAAAGACTTTGTTTTGCGTGAAAATAGAGATATAGCATATGAAGATATACCTTTATCAATCTGATATGATCAAACTATATCACAGCCTTATACTGTTGCATTTATGCTTGAATTATTATGAGTTAAAGAAGGAGATTCTGTTCTAGATATTTGAACAGGATCCGGCTGGACTACAGCCTTGCTTGCATGTGCAGTATGAAATTCTTGAAATGTTAGTTGATATGAAATTGTGCCAGAACTAGTTATGTTTTGAAAAGAAAACTTATGAAAGTATAAGATAAATAATGCTGGGATTCAACTATCAAGAGATAATTTCACATTTTTAGTTCATAATTATGATAAAATACTTGTTTCAGCAAGAGCTGATAAAATACCAGATGAATTAGTAAATAAATTAAATATTTGATGAACTATGGTTATTCCAATAGATAGTTATATATATAAAATTAATAAAGATGAAAATTGAAAATTGAATATAGGTAAATACTATTGATTTTCATTTGTTCCTCTTATTTTGTCTGAAAAATAATATATCATTTATTATTTTTACTTTTTTCACTATTGTTTATTATTTTTATAATTATTTCTTGCTTATTTTTTTACTTTTAATAATCTAGAATAAATAAAATTTATAAAAAGTATTTTTACATAAAAATGAAATGTTTTTTTAAACTAAAATATAACAGAAAGTGAAAAGAAGTTTATCCTAAAACTTCAGTTTTTTTATTGTCTATATTTTTGATATATTTTTTAGTTTTATGAGTTAATTTTTTAAGGTATCATTCTGAAATAAGAGCTAACCAAAGCTTAATTCAAAAGTTGGAACAAGAAGAACTAGAAAGAAAAGAAAAGGAACAAGAACTACTTTTGCAAAAACAAATATTGATAAATAATTTAGATTTGAAAACAGATAGCTCTCTTACTAAATTTGTAAGCAGCAATATACATTTTGATGATATTTCTTATATTCCTGAAGATTTAGTTAATATCTCATGAGATTATATATATGATGCAAAATGAGGATACCAACTTTTGAGAAAAGAGGCAAAAGATGCACTAGATAAAATGGCACTTGATTTTTATAGAGCTTATGAAAAAAAGTTAGTTGTAGTTAGTTCTTATAGAAGTTATAATTATCAAAAAGGAATTAAAAATAGAGGATGTCCTGACAATCTTTGTGCTAAAGCTTGATATAGTGAACATCAGTCATGACTTGCAATTGATTTATGGGAAGCAACTACTAAAAATCAGTTTTTATCTAAAGCTTATCTAAAAGATTATTTTGAGTGGTTAAACAATAACGCTTATAAATACTGATTTCATAATACTTATCAAAAGTGACTTGAAGTAGATACTTATGAAATAGAACCCTGGCATTGGAGATATGTATGAGTTGAGTTAGCTACATATTTACATGAAAATAGTTTAACATTTGCTGAGTATTATAACAAAAAAAATAATCCAAAATGATAGGATTATTTTTTTTCTTCTTCCTCTTCTTTTAATATGGAGTCTTCAATTTCTTTTCTAAGTACTATTTGTTTAAGCATTATTTTTCTTTTTTTTGCTTCTTTTTGTGTATTTGAGTATTCCTCATGTATGTATAAAATTGGTAAAACATAATATACAATCATAATTATGGAAATAATTAATAGTATTAAAATAAGATACTCTAAAACTGAAAAATCTTTTATTAGAGTTACACTATTAATTATTTCATTCAATGAGTTATATGTATATTTATAATTTTGCATACGAAAATTTTATAATAATTATTTTGTTATATATCATTTTTTACTTCTTCAACTATTTCTCAAATTACAATTAATCTATTTAGTGTTGTTCAAATTGGCCGACAAGTCATTATCGTTATTTCATCTTTATTATTATCTCTTTTAAGTATTTCAACATCTCAAGGAGTAATAACCTTTTTTTCTGTTATTTTATATTTATATTTTTTTTGATTATAATAAACTATAACTTCATCATTATGTGTAACTTTATCAAGTAGTGCAAAAACATCGTTATAATCTCATTTTACCCATGGATAATTAGATGAATGTCAAAATATAAATGTGTTTCCATTATTTCAAGGTTTTGTGCTTCATGGATATCTTATTACTCCGTTTTCAAGTTCTTTCATAAATATATTTTCTAGCTCTTTAGGTCAAGCTATAGCTTTATTTTGTATATCAAGTAAAGGTACATTTTTTCAGATTTTTGGAATAATAACTCTATTTTCATAAGGAGTTATTTCAATATCAAGTTTGTATTCACTTTTGTTTACATCAGCAGATAAACTTTTTATTGAATACTTACTTGAGTTTGTTATGTTATGTTCTTCATTTGCTTTTACTCTGGCTTCTTTTTTAGTTTTTAAGTTTTCTGAAATCTTTGCAGCTTCTACTGAGTTTATAATAGAAGTTTCTCTTTTTTTCATATCTTCGTTAAAAACATAGCTTTTTACAATATTTATATATGCACTATAGTTTGTAGTAATAAGTAGTACAATAAATATTAAAGCTGTTGTAGAAAAGTATTTTAGTAAAAAAACTATGTTTTGTAATATTGTAAAACTTTTTTTCTCTTGTTTTAAATTTACCTCAACAATAGCATGTTCACTTTGTTCTTGAGTGTTTGCAATATTATTATTTATATCACTTTCATTGATTAAATAATCATCTGAAGTTTTATTTTCTTGCGTTTCTGTTTTTTCTTTTTCTAAAAACAAAGAAGTAGTTTCTTGTTTATTGCTTTGTGTATTTATTGATACATCTTCTTTATAAGAAGACATATCAATATCTTTTAATATATCAAATTCATTGGTTTGCATGTTTTTTGTTTTTATTTTTTATTTTTGTTTTTGTAATTTTATTTTAACACATATAATTTTTTAATGCAAAAATCAAGCAGGGTACTTTTTAAAAAGAATTTGAAAAATTAATTTTTTTGTTTATTATCATATAAAATTTTGTCCTTGTAAAGAAAAAAATAAATGGCTAGAGAATATGAAAAGAGTTCTTGAGGTATTGTATATCGTAAAAAAGACTGAAAAGTTGAGATTTTGTTACTTAAATGGCTTAACTCAAGAAACAATGAAGAGTATGTTATTCCAAAATGACATATAGAGGAGTGAGAAATAGCAAAAGATGCTGCAGTTAGGGAGATAAGTGAAGAAGCATGATTTAATATTAAAGACCTTGAAGTTATAAAGTTTATAACAAAACTGAACTATACATTTACTGCTTGATATTTAGAGCATTCACCAACTATTGATAAAGATGTTTATCTATTTTTAGTTAGATATAACTGAGATAAAGATCCAGTTGTGGAGAAAGAAGAAAGATTTGTTTGATATGAATGGGTGGATATAGATAAGATAAGAGATGTAGATATAAAATTTGAACTTAGTTCAATAGTAAATAGGAATAGAACCTACTTTATATAAACTTTAAAATAATAATAAAAATATATGTTAGAAGTATTTTACAGAAAAGATAATTTAGTAATTCAAAATAGTGATAAAAAAGAAATAGTTTTTGATATACTTACAAATAAAACTATTTTAGATTGATTTGATGTAACTTTTCCTTGAGAATATGAAAAATCAGGAATTTTACTTGAAGTAAAAGAGTATGGAGAAAAACTTTTTTACAACTTTTTAATTGAGGGGAAACATGTTTTACTTGTGACTTGTGATGACTTTGAGTTAAAAGAAGAGATCTTAAAATTTTTCTGAGATGTTGATTTACTTTTTATAGTTTGAACAAAAGCTGCTGCTAAAGTATTTGAAAATATAGAAGCAAAGATAGTTATACCTTACGGAGAAGGTAAAGATTTATTTTTAAATGCTTTATCACAACATATAGAAGAAGTAAACAACTATAAACAAAAATGAGAATTACCTTTTGATACAACAGAGTTTGTAAATTTAGGAAAATAGTACTTTAAATAACAAATAAAAATAACAGGTAACAAATTTAGGTTTGTTATTCTGTTAATTTTTTTTAATTTTATAATCTAATATATTTAATCAAAAAATGAAAAAAACAAAAATAATAGCAACTCTATGACCTGCTACAAATAGTGAAAAGATGCTTGAAAAACTTTACAAAGCTTGAGTAAATATCATCAGATTTAATTTTTCACATGCAAACTATAAAGATTCTCTTGATACTATAAAAGTGATTAATGAACTAAATAAATCAGGAAGAACAAACATTGCTATGCTTCTTGATACTAAATGACCTGAAATAAGGACTTGAGATTTAAAAGAAAAAAATAACTATAAAAAATGAGATGTTTTTAGGATATATGTAGATCCTGACAAAGAACTAAAAGATTTAGATTTATTTTGTGATTATCCATATTTAGCCGAAGATATAAAAAAAGGAAAATGTATAATTATAGATTCATGACTTTTTTCTGTAAAAGTTTTAGAAAAAAAGAAAAATTATGTACTTGTAAAAGCATTAAATAGTGCTGTTATATGATCAAGAAGACATATAAACTTACCATGAGTGAAATTAAATCTCCCTGGAATTACAAAAAAAGATAAAGAAGATATAAAATTTGCTATAGAAAATGATTTTTCTTATGTAGCTGCAAGCTTTATAAGAAGTGGTGAAAACGTAAAGGAAATAAAAGAACTATTAAAAAAACACGGATGTACTACACTTAAAATCATTTCAAAAGTAGAAAATGAAGAGTGAGTAGAAAATTTAAATGGTATCATAAAAGAATCTGACGGTATTATGGTGGCAAGAGGTGATTTATGAATTGAGGTTCCTATTAAAAAACTTGCTTTATATCAAAAAGAGATGGTGGATAAATGTAGAGTTGCTTGAAAAATGGTGATTATAGCAACTCACTTACTTGAAACTATGATAGAAAATCCTTTTCCTACTCGTGCTGAGAGTTCAGATGTGTTTAACTCTGTTTTACAACAACCAGATTGTTTGATGTTATCATGAGAAACTGCTATCTGAAAATTTCCAATTGAAACAGTAAAGATGATGAGTTCTATTATAAAAGAAGCTGAAAAAAGTATAATTTATAAACATAAAGATTTTGATTTTAATGGTTTTTCAGAAAGAGATTTAGAAAAAAAGATATTAATCAAAAGTTGATTATATGCATGAGAAGAACTTTGAGCAAAAGCGATGATTATACTTACAAAAACTTGATTACTTGCTAGATTTGTAAGTTCATACAGACCAAATATAAAAGTATTTGCATTTACAAATAAAGATAGTTCTATATGAATCATGAACTGATTATTTTGAATTAAACCAATGTTGCATATAGCTTGGGATTCTCAAAACTACACAAGAACTATGGAGTTAGCTATAAAACAACTACTTGAAAAAAAGATATTGAATAAACATGATAAGATAATAGCTATAAATGATATACAAAAAGATAGTAATGAAATACCAATTATGGAGATAATAGATTTAGAATATTTTGGATAAAAAATCTTTGCAAAAAATCCTTGACTTGAGAAATAAAATTTATAAAATACTAGCACATAAAACAAAAAAGTGCTAGTATTTATTTTTTAATAAATAAAAATATGACAACTAAAATACACAATTTTGAAGCTGAGACTTGAAGGATACTAGAGCTTCTTACACACTCTATTTACTCTAATAAAGAGATATTTTTAAGAGAATTGATATCAAATGCTTCTGATGCAATTGATAAAGCTAGAATCAAATCACTTACTGATACAAGTTATTTAAAGGAGTGAGAAAAATTTGAGATAAAAGTAAGTATTGACGAAAAAAATAACTTGATAATTATTGAAGATAATGGTATAGGTATGAGCGAAAAAGAGCTTCATGCTAATCTTTGAACTATTGCAAAATCAGGGACAAAAGAGTTTTTAGATAAATTAAAAAAGGCAAAAGAGGATTGAGAACATAACTTAATTGGTCAATTTTGAGTTTGATTTTATAGCTCATTTATGGTCGCTTCAAAAGTAGAAGTTGAAACAAAAAGTAGTGAGTCTAAAAAAGCTTATACTTGGTCTTCTGATGGGAAAAATAGTTACGAAGTATGAGAATGATCTAGGAAAGATAGAGGTACAACTATAAAACTTTATATAGATGAAGCAAATAAAGATATAGATGAAGCAAATAAAGATTTTATAACAGAGTGGAAGTTAAGAGAATTGATAAAAAAATATAGTAACTATGTAGGAGTTCCTATTATGCTTGAACTAGAAGATAAAGAATTCAAAGACTGAAAAGAGATAAAAAAATGAAAAAAATGGGAACAAGTAAATGAAACAAAAGCTATTTGGAAAAAGTCTAAAAGTGAGATAAAAAAGGAAGAATTAGAAGAGTTTTATAAATCTATAAGCATGGATTTCAATACTCCATTAACTCATACTCTAGTAAATACAGAAGGTCTTGTTAGTTATAAATCTCTTTTGTTTATACCAAAAGAGAAAAATATGTTTGCTGATCTAAGTGATCCAAATAGAGAATATGGTCCAAAACTTTATATACAAAATGTACTGATATTAGAACATGCAAAAGAGTTACTTCCTGTTTGGTTGAGGTTTGTTTCAGGAGTTGTTGAGACAAGTGATTTACCTCTAAATATAAGTAGGGAAATGCTTCAATCAAATACTACTTTAGATAAGATAAAAAAAGGTCTTACTAAAAAAGTACTAGCAGAGCTTAAAAAAACTATGAATAACAATGAAGAAGATTACAATAAATTTTTAGAAAATTATTCTAGAGTATTAAAAGAAGGGATTTACTATGAAGCAGATTTAAAAGATGAGATAGCAGAGGTTTTGAAGTTTGATACATTATTAAGTGATAAAAAAATAAGTTTAGATGCATATTTGACCTCATCCCAACCTTCTCCTTTGGAGGAGAAGGAGCAAGGGCAAAAAGAAGAACATAAGTGTGAATGAGAGTGTGAAAATTGTGAATGTGAAAAAGAATCAAAAACTATTTACTATATAGTAGGTAAATCTAAATCAGAAGTTTTAGCTTCACCTTACCTAACTCAGTTTAGAGAAAACAAAGTAGATGTTATACTTTTAACTGATCCAATTGATGAATGGGTAATACAAACACTTAGAGAGTACAAGTGAAATAAACTTAAATCTGTTACATCAAGTGATATAAAACTAAAAGAAGAGACAAAAGAAGAAAAAAAGAAAAAAGAAGAAACAAAAAAAGATTTTGAAGGATTCTTAGAACTTACAAAAAATACTATTTGAGTTGAAAAAATAGAAAAAGTTGAGTTAAATGAAAATCTAGGAGATGCTATATGAGCTCTTAAAACTCCAGAAGGAGCTATGACCCCACAAATGGAAAAGATGATGAAAGCTATGTGACAACCAGTTCCATCTCAAAAAAGGATTTTAGAATTAAATCCAAATACACAACTTGTGCAATCTATGAAAGATGAGTTTAGTAATGATATGAAATCTGATAAACTATCAGAGATGATAAAATACGCTTACAATCAAGCTATACTTCTAGAATGATGAGAACTAGAAAATATTGCAGAATTTGTGAGTCTTACAAATAAGTTTGCAGGTGAGTATTTAAAATAAAGAAAAGCTATCCATTTGGATAGCTTTTTTGTTTGCAAAAACACTTATAAATCATAAAATAAAATTCATTATTATTTATAAAATTTTTTAAATGACAGAAAATAACCAAGAAATAGAAAACAAAACTATATTACCAGAACCAAACTATACAGAATTAGTTTCAAGTAGTTTAGAGTTTAAATCTTTTCAAGTTGAAACTGTTTTAGGACTTATATCTGAGTGAGCTACAGTTCCTTTTATCGCCAGATATAGAAAAGAAAGAACAGGGAACTTAGATGAAGAACAGATAAGAGCAATAATTGATTTACAAAAAAAAGAGGAAAACTTATACAAAGCAAAACAAACTGCTATAAATGGTATAGAAGAACTTGGAAAAATGACTCCAGAATTAATGGATAATATACTTAAAGCTAAAACTCTAAAAGAAGTAGAGGAAATATACAAACCATACAAAAGCAAGAAAAAAACAAAAGCTATGATAGCAATTGAAAAAGGTTTTCAGGTTGTTGCTGATTTGATAAAGAAAAATACAGTGGATTTTACCTCACCCCAACCCTCTCCTTTGGAGGAGAGGGAGCAAGAACAATTAGACTTGCTTTTGAAGGACTATTCTCTTGAAGAAATATTAGAATGATCTGTTCATATAATAGCGGCTGAGGTAACTGCAAATTCGGACTTGAGAGCTGACTTACTAGAAACTTTGCAAAAATATGGAAGTATTATTTCAAAAATAAAAACTGCAAAATATCTAGAAAAACTAAATGAAAAAGATAAAGCTCAGATACCTAAGTTTGATATTTACTCTGATTTTACTTTGAAAATTTCTTGGTTAAAACCATATCAGATTCTTGCATTAAATAGATGAGAAAAACTTGATATATTAAATGTAAAAATAGAAAAGACTGAAAAAACTTATGAGTGAATCATGTATCATTATGCAAGGATTCTTGACGTGAGAACGCCATTTATTGAACTGCTAGAACAAGCATTTAAAGAAGGTTACGAAGCTTTATTTTCATCTGTAGAAAATGAGTTGAGAAGTATGCTTTCAGAACTTGCTGAAGATGATGCTATAGAAACATTTAAACAAAACTTAGCAAATCTTTTGATGACTAAACCTGAGTATGGTAAAAAGATACTTGCAATAGATCCAGGGTATGCTGCAGGTTGTAAGATGGCTATATTAGATGAACTCGGTAATCCTGCAAGTTTTGATAAGATATATTTGCACAAATTAGCAGAAGCCAAAATCAAATTACAAGAGATAATAAAAAAAGAAAAACCATGAGTTATAGTAGTATGAAATGGTAGCGGAGTAAATGAAACTGTAGAACTGTTAAATAATATAACAGATATAGATATCTACATAGTAAATGAATCTTGAGCTTCAGTATATAGTGCTAGTAAAACAGCACAGGAAGAGTTTCCAAATCTAGATAGTTTGGATAGATGAATAGTTTCTATAGGTAGAAGATATATTGATCCATTATCTGAACTTGTAAAAGTGCCAGTTTGAAGTATATGAGTTGGTATGTATCAACATGATATGCCAGAGAAAAAATTAGAAGAAAAGTTGTGAAATGTAGTAGAAGATGTAGTAAATGACATAGGTATAAATGTAAACTCTGCTTCAAGTTATGTACTAAACTATATATCAGGAATTGATAAAAGAGTGGCAAAAAAGATATATGAACATAGACCATATAAATCAAGAGTAGATTTAAAAAAACAATTGTCTGATAAAGTGTATGAACAAGCAGTATGATTTTTGAGAGTACCAGAAAGTAAAGAAACACTAGATAATACAGATATACATCCAGAACAGTATGAGCTTGCAAAATACATTGAGACCTCACCCCTTGCCCCTCTCCTTAGAGGCGAGGGGAATATAAAGATTTTATTTGAACAAGAAAAAGAAAATCTAATAAAAATTTATCCTGATGTTACTGTCGATACAGTCATTTTTATAGTAAACTCAATAAACAATGCTTGAGTTGAAAAGAGAGTAAACTCTACACATAAAAAAGCAGGGAAAAAGTGAGAAGCTGAAATAAAAGTTTGAGATGTAGTTGATGGAGTTGTGAGAAATGTAGTAGCATTTTGAGCATTTGTAGATATAGGTATGAAAAATGATTGACTTGTACATGTATCTCAAATCGCAGACAAGTTTATATCTGACCCAAAAGAGGAAGTAGAAGTAGGGCAAGCAGTAAAAGTAAAAGTGACTAACATAGATGAAAAAACTGGAAAGATACAATTGAGTATGAAAGAGGTTTAAAAAGAAATTATGCAAACTTTATACAATAAATTAAAACACTACAGTATACAAGATGCTATAGCTTTTGAAGAAGCTGATAGACAGTTTATTGCGCTTAAAAATTTATGGGCTAATATAGACTATAATCCTAAAAAATATTATCTTGCTTTAATAATTGCTAATGCTCTCATATGCTATCAATTATCTGGTAAGTGAGAGGATTATTGGGAAGAATTTTCAGAGTATTTTTCCTCTCTTTCTCCCTTTGGAGGAAAGATGTCCGGAGGACAGATAGGGGGATTTTTATCAGAATTTATAAAACTATCAAAATGAAATAGGAGATTTGTAGAAACAAAGATTAAGAGACTTGAAAAATTGAGACCATTTTTGAAGTGCTTTATAGATAGAGAAGAGTATTATTATGAAAATATGATAGAGTTGAGAGATGATTTAGCAGAAGTCATGAATCAAAATAAAGTTGCAAAAACTATAGTTTTTGCTGTGAAGATGTTTTCTTATGGGGCTAGAAATGTATTTGGAAAAATAGTATATTTCCCAAGTGAGATTTGTGTGCCTGTAGACTCAAGACTTACAAATATATTTGAGAAGTATAGAGAAAACTACACTGATATAAACAAATTTTATTTTGATTTATCTCAAAAATTGGGTATACCAGAATTGCATCTAGATGCAATTATTTGGAATAATAGTGATTTATAAAAATTATGTGGAAAGTTTATATAGTAAAATGCTCTGATGATAGCTTATATACTGGTATAACTACTGATCTTGATAGAAGAATCAGTGAGCATAATAGTTCATGATTATGAGCAAAATATACCAAGATGAGACAACCAGTAACTCTAGTTTATTCAGCTAGTTTTGAAAATAGATCGCAAGCTACTAAAGAAGAGATAAGGATTAAAAGTCTTGTAAAAAAACAAAAATTAGATTTAATTAAATCTAAAAGTTTAGATAAAAAGTAATAAAGAATTATGACAAATATAGATAGGACATTTTGGGCGGTTACAAAGAAATTTTTATGGCCTATACAGTTTAGAAAAATTGCATATCTGAAATATTTATTTCAGTCTATTTTGGTATGAATAAATTTAGTGATTCATGTATTGTTTTTAGAAAGAGTATCAAATGCAATTGAAAATATTGATAGAATACAGTTTAATAATTATTTATTATATTATTTTATTTATATTTTTACTTTTGAATTAATTAATTTTTCCATCAAAAAATGGTGATGGATGAATGTTTTACCACATTGAATTGCTGATATTTATAATAAATACTTAAATAAATATATAAAATTAAGTAATAATGATGTAGAGTTGATTTGAACATGAAAAATAATTTGAATTATTCAAAATTGAGCTTCGACATGGGCTGAATTACTTGCAGACTTTTTAGAAAAATGAACAGCTTTAGTTGTATCAATATTATTTACTGTTTATATGGTATCTAGAGTTGAATGGTATTATTGATTATTATTTATATTTTTAGTTATTATATTTTTTTATACATCAAAAAAGGCAAATGCTAAATTAAGTATTTTTAGAAAAGAAAGGTATGAATTAAGAAATACTAGGTTAAGATATCTAGTAAAAATATTAATGAGTAAAATGGAGGTTTTACAAACTGGTAGAATAAATTCTGAAATGATATGAATTTATGAAAATGCGGAGGGTATTTCTTATATAAGTAAAGAGATGTCTACCTATAGAATAATAATGAAAAGAAGTTCCCAATTTTGAATAGCGATTTTGATACTACTTTCTTTTTGGTATCTATGAAATTGAGTTTTTGATTGAAAAATTAAAATTAGTATTTTAGTTTGATTAACCTGAACATTAATAATAATGCAAAAATCAATATCAGAGTTTATTTCTTTTTATGTGGAATTTACAAAACAATTTGTAAACGTAGAAAAGCTTTGGGATTTCTTTGATACAACACCTGAAATCAAAGGCTACGACATATGAAAAACATTTACTCATAAAACATGAGAAATAGAAATAAAAAACTTAACATACTGATATACAAAAGATAAACCAGTATTTAAAGATTTTAATTTAAAACTATCTTGAGAAAAAGTAACAGCATTAGTCTGAAATAGTTGATCTGGAAAATCAACACTTATAAAACTTATAGCTTGATATATCAGAGCAGATTCAGGAGATATTATAGTAGATAAACAAAAACTAAAAGATGTATCACTAAAAAGTTACTACAAAGATATAGGTTACCTAACTCAAGAACCAAGTGTGTTTGATGGAACTGTATATGATAATCTAACTTATGCAGTGGATAGAGAATTAAAACCTTGAGAACTAGATGGGGTAATAAAGATGTCAAAATGCGAGTTTATCTATGACTTACCAAAATGAGTAGATACTGAGATCTGAGAGAGGGGTATTAGACTTTCTTGATGACAAAGACAAAGACTAGCAATAGCAAAGATATTCTTAAAGGATCCAAAGATAATATTGCTTGATGAACCAACAAGTGCTTTAGATAGTTTTTCAGAAGAACAGATAACAGAAGCGATGCACAATTTATTTAAGTGAAGAACAATAATAGTAATAGCACATAGACTCCAAACAGTAAAACATGCAGATGATATAATTTTAATTGAGAACGGCAGAGTTAAAGAAAGATGAACACATAAGGAGTTGATTAAACAAAAAGGTATTTATAAAAAAATGCTTGATTTACAGAGCGGATTTTAAATTTTAAACTATGAAAAAACTACTACTAAAAATAATCTATCATACTCTTGCATTATTTGCTAGGTTTTATATCTACAGAACAAAACCTGTTGTTATATGAGTGACTTGAAGTGTAGGAAAAACAAGTTGTAGGATGATAATATATCAAGTACTTCAAAAATATTTAAAAGATAAAACTATCTATACTTCTCCTAAAAACTTTAATTCAGAACTGTGAATAATTTTTTCTATTTTTAGAATAGAGAAGTATAATCCTTCAATATTTTCACTTATAAAAATAATTTTTGTAGTTATAAAAAAAACTATTTTTTCCCATAGGTATTATGATATCTTAGTTTTAGAGTACTGAGTTGATCATCCTTGAGATATGGATTTCTTATTGAGTATTATTAAGCCTGATATAAGTATATTTACAAAACTTGACTATATACATGCAGAGAATTTTTCTTCTAAAGAAGCTATTTGACAAGAAAAATTTAAACTTATAAAAGCAACAAAGAAAAAAACTTATCTAAACAATGATGATGAGTTTTTGAGTACAAATTATAATTCTATCAAAATAGAAAAAGAATTTTTTAATACTAAATTATTGGCTTCTAAATATGAAAAACATTGGGCTAGTATATTTTCAAAAATAATTTTTGATTGAAAAAATATTAAAACAAATATTTTATGAAAAGAAAATCATCTGTACATAGAGCTTGCATATAAAATCTTGTTAGATTTTTGAGTAGATATAGTTTGAGAGCAGTTTTTAGAGCTTCAAAATCAGCCAGGTAGATTTAGTATTTTCCCCTGAATCAAAGATTCTATTTTGATTGATTCAACATATAATGCATGACCTGAAAGTATGAAAGTTATGATTGAAAATACTATAGAGTTAAGAGATAAATTATTTCCAGATTATAAACTTTGATTTGTTATTTGAGATATGAGAGAGTTGTGAGATGTTTCTGAAAATGAGCATAAAAAACTTTATAAGCTTGTTGAAGATAAAGATTTAATAGTAAGTATTTGAAAAGAAACAAAAGAGAGTTTTCCAGAAGAAATAAAAAACTTTACTAATTCACACGATGCTTGAGTTTATCTAAAAGATTTTCTTTTAAGTAAAAGTGATAAATATCTAATTTTATTTAAATGAAGTCAAAATACTATATTTATTGAAGAGACTTTAAAACAAGTATTAAAAGATAAATCTTTTGAAAAAAACTTAGTGAGGCAAGATAAGATTTGGATAGAAAAGAAAAAATACTTATCAAATTTTTGATAAGTATTTTTATAAATGTTACTTAGGTATTTCTTGAGTACATAAGTACCAGTCTTTACACTCATAAGTAGAAGTATTTTTTTCCATTTCTGACATATTTGCGGCAGGTGGAACAATTACTCTGTCAGCAAATATTTTATTTTTAGGCCAGTTAGCTGGAGTTGCTCTTTTATGATTATATGTCATTTGTAAAGAATCTATCAATCTTATGATTTCATCTATATTTCTACCATTTGTTAATGGGTAATACATTAAAGCAGCAATTTTTCATTCAGGATTTATAAAAAATACTGCTCTAACAGTATGGTTTGAATCAGCAGAAGTTTGTAACATACCATATTTATAAGCTACACTCATATCAGCAACAATAGGGAAAGTAATTTTAACATCAAATTTCTCTTTTATATTATTTACCCATGCAATATGAGATTGTATACCATCAACTGAGTATCCAATTAGTTCAACATTTCTTTTTTTAAACTCATCAATTTTATCTTGAAAAGCCATAAACTCTGTAGTGCAAACTGGCGTAAAATCAGCAGGATGTGAAAATAATACTGCCCATTTACCTTTGTAATCAGCTGGGAAATTTATTTGTCCCATAGTAGAAGCTGAGTTAAACTCTGGAGCTATTTCTCCAATCAAGGGAATTCTAAATTCTGTCATAATATTTATTTATTAAATTGTAAAATTAAATTTATTCTAATGTAATAAAGCTTTGATACTTCACTGCTTTTACATTAAAATTTGATAATGAGAACAATTCTCATTAATGATATATTATTTATTTATAATATAAAGTCAAATTGAAATGAGAATAATTCTCAAAAAAGATTTGATTTTTTAACTATATGCTTTATAATACTAAGAAGTATACAATATAATTTTAAATTATGAAAACGCACTATTATACAAAAGATATAATTAATTTATGTGATGATAAACATCTAACTGTAGATGAGATTTTTAGCAAAGTTAAGGAAATACATCCTGAGGCTGGAATGTCTTCAATTTATAGAAATGTTGAAGAACTTGTGGAGGAATGATTATTAAAAAAAGTAACCTGAGTAGGGAAAAAAGCATTTTTTGAGAAATATAAATGAGATCATATACATCTTGTAGATAAAAATACATGACTTATAATTGATTTAGATGAAACTGTGATTTTACCAGAACTTCCAATATGATTTAAAGCCGAAAGTATTGATTTAAAAGTTTTTGGGGAGTTTGTGTAGTTTATTTTATTTCAATAATTGATTTTATGAACTTAAACAACAAATACAACATATTACTACCAAACTGAAAAGTAGAAAGTAAGTCTTTGAAAGATATACTATCAGTAAGTGATAAAACTATAGTATATTTTTATCCAAAAGATGATACTCCAGGGTGTACCATAGAAAACAAAGATTTTTCTTGCTTGAAGTGAGAATTTGAAAAAGCTTGATATGGTCTAGTTTGAGTATCAAAAGATAGTATAGAATCACACAAAGATTTTATTAAAAAACATGAATTATGAGTTTCTCTTATATCTGACCCAGAGCTTGTTTTACATAAAGAGCTTTGAGCTTACTGAGAAAAAAATAACTACTGAAAAATAGTAGAGTGAGTTATTAGATCTACGTTTTTAGTAGATAAAGCTTGAAATATATTAAAAGAGTGGAGAAATATAAAAGCCTGAGGTCATGTTGAAAGATTATTAAAAGAATTAAATTAAATAAGGGAGATACGGGGTAATTAATTGAAGAACTAATTATTCCGTGTTTCCTCAAAAAAAGGCTCTAGAAAAGAGCCTTTTTTATGTTAATTATTAAAAATTGCTTTTTTCTCAAAAATCATATAATTTTATATAATTAGCTTATAAATCTTTTTAGATGCAAACCCTGGAAGCAAAATTACATGAAGTATTTTGACTTGAGAGCTTTAGAGAAGGTCAAAAAGAAGTAGTTGAGAGTGTAATATCTTGAAACGATACTCTTGTTTTTATGCCTACAGGTTGATGAAAATCTCTTACATATCAATTACCATGAGTAGTGATGGACGGATTAACTATAGTTATAAGTCCACTTATATCTCTTATGAAAGATCAAATAGATAAGTTAAATGAGCTTTGAATAAAAGCTAAACTTATAAATTCTACTATTTCACAAATCGAGATTCAAGATATATTAAATGAACTTCAAAACTCAAAAACAAATCCTATAAAGTTTTTATATATAGCTCCAGAAAGACTAAATAGTGAATTATTTTTACGTGTCATAAAAAATATAAAAGTATCACTTATGGCTATAGACGAAGCTCACTGTATAAGCCAGTGGTGACATGATTTCAGACCAAGTTACATGAAAATACATGGTTTTTTAGAGGATTTAAGAAGAAAACAAAATTTTCCTATAATTGCACTAACTGCTACTGCAACAAAAAAGGTAAGAGCTGATATAGTTGAGAGACTTGGTATAGAAAAACACAATACATTTATCAAAGGTTTTGATAGAAAAAATATAGCAATCATTGTAAGAGAAATCAGTGAAAAAAAGAAGAAAATGGAAAAAGTTCTAGAGGTTTTAGATAAAACACCTGGAAGTTGAATTATATATTGTTCTAGTAGGAAAGCTGTAAAAGAAGTTTATGATACTCTACTTGAGTATAAAATTAAAACATGAATGTATACTTGAGAAATGGAAGCAGGTGTAAGAGAAAGTATGCAAAATAAATTTATGGCTTGAGAATACAAGGCTATAGTTGCAACAAATGCTTTCGGTATGGGTATAGATAAGTCTGACATCAGATTTGTTATCCATTATAACTTACCATGAAGTATAGAAAACTATTATCAAGAAGTAGGTAGAGCATGAAGAGATTGAAAAAATAGTGTATGAATAGTTTTAGCTTCTTATTGAGATACAAAGATACAAGAATTTTTCATAGAAAATACTTATCCTGCTAAACAGGAGATTTTAGACTTCTATGATTATCTTTATAAAGATGTTGAAATAGGGAAATGAATCTGAAAAACTATAGCAAAAACATATCATGCTATGTCAAATGATTTGTGACTCGGTAATGATATGAAAATTTGAAGTATTATAAAAATACTTGAAAAGTACTGAATACTTAAAAGATGAATTGATAATAGTGATGAGGAGTTTAGAGGTAGAGGTATAACTCTTATAAAGGAAAAAAGAAGTCATGGGCATTTGCTTATAGATTGGAAAAGACAAGAGCTGTTAAAAGATGAGGCATATTTTAAGCTTGAGCAGATAAAAAGGCTTTTATTTTTTCCACATTGTAGAAAGAAGTTTATACTTGATTATTTTGGTGATGAAGAGGATAGCAAAGCTCTTTGAACTAATTGTTGAGTATGTGATTTTTGTCTTGATAAAAAGAAATTTGAAGAAAGTGATATAAAAGATATTATTCCACTTTCGGTTTTTTCTTTGGTTTTAGATACTGTTAAACGCTTTAAAGAAAAATTTGGAACAAATATCATAGCAAAAATACTTACTTGAAGTCAGGAAAAGAAATTAACTGAGTGGAATTTAGATGATTATGAGCATTATTGAGCACTTGAGGATTATGATTTAACAGCGGTACTTGCTATAATCGATGCACTTTTATTTGAAGAATATCTTTACAGGACAAGTGGTCAGTTTCCAACTCTTGGTATAACTGAGCTTTGAGAAGCTGTTTTGATTAGAGATAAAGCTTTAAGAGAAAATTCAGAAGAGTTAAATAGGTTTGTAGTTTGAAAAGTATGACTTGCAATTCACAAAAAGAAAAAATGATCTTCTGCTTCAAACACAAGTTCTTGACAAAAAGTTGATACTTATGAAGAGACTCTGAAACTATTTAAAGAAGGAAAGAGTTTAAAAGAAATTTCTAAAGAAAGAGATCTTCAAATGCAAACTATAGAATCACATATTGTTTCTCTTTATAGTGATGGGGAATTGACTTTGATGGATATATTGAAACTCGTAACTCTTTCGAATATAAAAGAAGTAAAAACTATTATAAAAGATGTACTAGCTTGAGAGATAGAAAAACTAAAACCTATAAAAGAAGCACTTGAACAAGCTTGAAAACAAGACATAAGTTATTTTGATATCAAGATAGCTATTGCGATGATGGAGAAAGGGGATATATAAAAGGAACTAAGTTTTACAAAAACTTAGTTCCTTTTAATTTATAATGTGCTTACTCTTTTTAAGTTACTATTTCTATTAATTTTTATTTTCCAAACTTTTTTGAAATAACTTATATAAAAAGAAACCTATAATAAAACCTAATGTATTTAATAAGATATCATCAATATCAGTAACTTTATAATTAAATCATAATATTAAAGAAATTATATATTGAAGTAATTCTATGCAAAAAGAGAATCATAATCCAATCAATAAAGCTTTTTTAAAATAATCCTTACTTTTCCAAATAAGAGGTATAAAAAATCCCATAGGAAGAAATAAAACAATATTACCTACAATTTGTTTTATTTTTATTATGGTTCATAAATTATCATTAATTAAAATGTCTAAAATTGATAAGAATGGAATATAGTTATTATTATCTCATGCGTATATTCAAACTTCATTTAATCCTTGTATAGGAATTGGGAAGATTGTCACTGTTAAAAGTGAAATAATATAAAAATAGAAAATAGAAGTTAATATTATTTTTTCTACTTTTATTTTTTTCCATATAAAAACTATAAGAAAAAATATGTAAATAGGAGTTGAAATAATATAAAAGAATTCGTAATCTAACATATTAATTTTTTTTAATTTAACTTGTTACCTTTGTTTTATGGTTGGGATAGTAGGATTCGAACCTACGATAGCGGACTGCTGAGTCCTTAGCCTTACCACTAGGCGATATCCTAAAAGTGTAAATTGTGTAATTTATTAGTATATTGGCTCGGGATACAGGATTCGAACCTGTGATAGCGGATTCAGAGTCCGCGGCCTTACCGCTTGGCGAATCCCGAATAAAAAAATAATTATATTATTTAAAAAAAATAAAAGTGAACTTATTGTATAAGTTCACTTTTATTTTTCAAGTTAAAATTATTTAATTTCAACAGTAGCTCCAGCTTCTTCTAGTTTAGCTTTGATTTCATTAGCTTCATCTTTAGAAACACCTTTTTTAACTTCACCTCCATTGTCAGCTAAGTCTTTACCTTCTTTTAATCCAAGTCCAGTAACTTCTCTGATAACTTTAATTACAGCTATTTTACCAGCACCAGCACTAGTTAATACTACATCAAATGCAGTTTTTTCTTCAGCACCACCAGTAGCAGCACCACCAGCAGCAACCATTACAGGAGCAGCAGCAGAAACTCCAAATTCTTCTTCCATAGCAGTAACTAAGTCGTTTAATTCAACGATGCTAAGTTCTTTAACTAAATCCATTATGCTTTGAGCATTTTTGCTTAATTCAGCCATATTATAAAAATTATAAATGTAAAATATATATTTTATTGTAGAATTTATTTCAATACCTTAAGATCCAGTTTCTGTTAAGATACTGAATCAAGTTCTACAATATCTAACTAAAAGTTAATAGTTAGTTACTAACTCTCTAGTAGTCTAGAGAATTAGTTTACCAAATATCAATTATTCAGCTTTTGGAGTTTCTTCACTAGGTGCTTCTTCAGCAGGAGTTTCTTCAACAGCAGGAGTTTCTTCAACTTTAGCTTCTTCTACTTTTTCTTCAGTTTTTACTTCTTCTTTTGGAGCTTCTTCTACTTTAGCAGGAGCTTCAGTAGTTTCAGTTTTTCCTCATTCTAACTCACCAACTTTAGCTTTACCTTGAGTTTCAAGGTCTTTAGCAGCAGCATCAAAGAATCTTGCAAGTTTTGAAATAGGAGATTTCATAGAACCAACCAATCTTGAAAGAAGAGTTTCTTTTGATGGCATAGATGCAATAACTTTTGTATCATCAACACTTTTAATTTCCCCTTCAAATATAGATATAGCCCAAGTCATTTTACCAGCATCTCATTTTGGACCATTAACTTCTTTTATATATTCGTTAACTTTACTTAAACCTGCTATAGAATCATCATTTGAACATACAGCTCAGATTTGTCCAGGTAGATCAGATAAATCAACTTCTATATTTAATGCTTCTTGTAAAGCTTTTTTTATAAGAGTTTTTTTAGCAAGAGTGTAAGAAGCATTTACTTCTCTTAAGTTTTTTCTAAGCTTTTGAAATTCTTCAACAGTTAGAGTTTTAGTTGTAGCAAAACCTATAGATTTAGCTTCTTTAAATTTAGCTATTAAATCATTTAAGATTTCTACTTTTTGTTGTTTAGTAACAGCCATAGTATTTTTGTTATATTACAAATACAAAAAAATTCTCTTTATATAGTAAAAGAGAATTAGTTTAATTATTATTCTAATTTAAAACTTTATTCTGCTTTACCTCGGTAGGTCTTATAAATGCCTACTGTCTTCGATATTGCTTAACAAAATGTGAGCGTATTATATAGATTATTTTTAATTGTCAAACATTTTTAATAAAAAATAGTTAACTTTTTCTAACTATTCTCCAAATTTTCTTCTATTCTTCTGATAATCTCTCTATTTATAGAATTATCATCATGGTTTATCATTTCTACTAGAGAATCAAGAGTTAAAACTATGACTTCTGTATCTTCTAATGCTGTTACTGTTGCAGTTCTGTTTTCTTCATTTAGTAGTGCTATTTCTCAAACTATATCTCAAGCTTGTAGTTCTGCTACTTTTTGTCAACCTATACTTATTTTCACAGATCCTGATTTTATTATATATCATTCTCAATTTGAAGGAGCTCATTCAAGTATTATTATCTCTCAAGTTTTAAATGATTTTTCATCTGAATTAAGTATTATCTCTTCTACAACGCTTTTTTCTATTCATTTGAATATTTTTAAATTAAAAAGAGTTTCTGGCATACTACTAAATTATATAATAAATTGCTAAACTTATATTTATATTGTAACACAATAATTTTTATTTGTAAAATAGATATGTCCAATTTTTTATCAAAAATTTTTTATTTT
>JAQVGG010000018.1 GCA_028696815.1 Candidatus Altimarinota bacterium | reverse complement strand
AAATAAAATTTTACTTTTTATAAGATTTTATACTTATACCTAAAAATTTTATCATATGTCTTTTTTATTGTCAATTTTTATATAATTCTAAAATCAATTTGTTTTAAATAATAAATAAAAACTCATTATTTAATAATATTTTTAGTATATCTATTTTTTACACTAAAAAAAGTAGAATAGGTTTTTTATCTATTCTACTTTTCTAGTAGCATATTATTTTTAGGAGTTTTTATTTATTATTTAAATTTTGAGTAATCAAACATTTTCATTTCACTATCTACTTTTCTTATAAGATCAAGTATAACTGATACGATGATTATAAGTCATGCTCAGCTTATTATAAAATCTATAGTTTGACCAGCAAATTTAGAAATTATATAAGGGAGTACAGCAATTAGAGCTAAGAAGCTTCAACCAAATAAATTTAAGTGAGCTGATACTTTTGATAAATAGTCTGAAGTTTCACTTCATGGTCTTATACCAGGTATATATCATCCTCTTTTTTGTATATTTTCAGCAACTTGTTCTGTGTTGAAAGTAATAGAAACATAGAAAAATGAAAACCCAAGTACCAATAAGAAGTATACTAATATCAATATCCAAGTAGGATTATTCATTGAAAAATATTCTAGTAAAAATCTACCTATTTGTTGAGCTTGTAAAGATGTTGAATTATTTAATAATTGTCATAATATAGCTGGAAAAGTTACAAGAGATACAGCAAAGATTATTGGTATCATACCTGCTTGATTTATTCTAATTGGAAAATAAGATTTTTCTTCTCTACCTGTTCTTGTATAAATTACAGGTACTCTTCTATTTCATTCAGTAAACTTAATTATTATGTAAATAATTGCAAGTGTAGCTAACAATAATCAAGCAAAAAGCGGATAATTTCAAGCACTTATATGTCACATAATCACACCAGGCACGGCAGCAAGTACTCATGCAGTAATTATTATAGAAATCCCGTTTCAGATTCAATACTCTGTCATGATTTCACCTAGCCACATAAGAAATATTGTACCAGCTGTTACGATTATCATAGACATTAATACTATTCTAGTATCGCTTAAATCAATAATCATTCCTCACGCCAGAGAATTAAGTAAAACTATCATACCATATGATTGAGCAAATGCTAAAGGAAAAGTTAACCGTCTAGTGATTTGGGTAATTTTCTTTTGTCATTGTTCGCCTTCTTTTTGTAAATCACCTATTTTAGGGATAATTACTCATAGTAATTGAATTATAATAACAGCATTGATGTAAGGAGAAAGTCACATAAGTATTATAGAAAAGTTTTCTAATCAACCTCACATCAAAGAACTGAAAAAAGACAATCATGAATTTGCATTATTTTCAAAAATTGTTTTTAAAGCATCTGTATTAACTCCCGGAACAGGAATTATAGCTAAAAATTTATAAACTAAAACTAATATTAATGTAGCTAATATTTTTTTTCTTATTGATTTTACCTCAAAAACAGACTTTAAACTTTTTATCATAAATAGTAATTAAATAAATATTTTATATATTATACATAATATTTCAAAAAATCAATTAAAAAATCCAAACTTTAAGCTTGGATTTCTAATAAATTATACTAAATCTAATTTTCCTCAAGCTTTTTCAACAGCTGCCTTAGCTCAAGCTGAAGCTTTGTTTACTACTACAGTTAATTTAGCTTTTAATTCTCACCTTCAAAGTAATTTTACATCTAAATCTTTTTTTCTAATTAATCCGTTCTCTAGTAATACTTCTTTATTAACTTCAGTTACTCATTTAGAAGCTAAAACTTCTAAATCTTGTAAATTAACTAGATTATATTCTTTTTTAAATGTAGCATTTGAAAAACCTTTTAGCTTTGGCATTCTTCTAAATAAAGGAGTTTGTCCTCATTCAAACCACGCAGGCATTCATCCACCTGATCTAGCATTTTGTCATTTACAACCTTTACCAGAAAAAGTTCATTTACCAGAACCATTTCCTCTTCCTAATCTTTTAGAAGATTTTCTTGCACCTGCATCAGCTTTTAATGTATTTAATGATAACATAATTTTATAATTTATAATTTATAATTTATAATTAATAGCATAATGTTAAAACCACAATTATACATTATTAATTATACATTCAAATAACTATTTAAAACTTGTTAAAGCTCTAATTGCAGCTTTAGCATTGTTTAAAGTATTTGTAGAACCATATCTTTTAGCAAGTACATCTGTGTATCCTGCAACAGTTAATACTTTTCTAATAGCTCATCATGCAATAATTCAAGTTCATTCAGAAGCTGGGTGTAACATAAGTTTTGCAGATTTAAATTTTGTTTCTACATTATATGGAACACTACCACTTTCTATTTTCACTTCAACCATATTCTTTTTTGCATCATTTACAGCTTTAGCTATAGCATCAACAACTTCCCAAGATTTTCAAGTTCATAGACCAACTTTTCATTTACCGTCTCAAACAAGCATAACTGCTCTAAATCTTAATTGTCTACCTCAAGTAGTAACTCTAGTTACTCTATCAATACTTAAAAGTTCTTCTTTAAATTCTTTTTTAGGAGTTCTATCTTGTTTATTTTTTGGAAATCTTTTATTAGATTCATTAGCCATACTAATATAAATTTAAGTAATTAAAATTTTAATCAAGCTTCTCTAGCAGCATCTGCTAAAGCTTTAACTCTTCCATGATAAGAAAACCCTCATCTGTCAAAAACAACATCAGTAATTTTTAAAGTTGAAGCAAGTTTAGCAATTTCAGCTCAAACCTTTTTAGACATATCTGTTTTTGTTCAATCTTTTTTCATTTTTAAATCAGAAGTTGCAGCTAAAGTTTTTCCAGCTGTATCATCAATAAGTTGAGCATAAATATTAGAATTACTTCTAAATATAGCAAGTCTTGGTCTATTAGCTGTACCGCTTACTTTTGATCTAACTCTGATATGTCTTCTAACTCTATTTAAAGTTTTTTGTAACATAATAACTATTAATTATTAATTAATTTCTATTTACCTGTTTTACCAGCTTTTCTTCTAATATGTTCTCAAACATATTTAATTCATTTTCCTTTATATGGTTCTGGTTTTTTCATAGCTCTAATTTTAGCTGTGAATTCTCATACTAATTGTTTATCAATTCATGTTATATGCATAACATTTTTTTCTTTTTCATCCATAGCTGCTTTAAGTCCAGTAGGGACATCAACCTCAACTTTATGGGAAAATCATAAACTTAGAACTAATTTATTTCCTTGTACTTCAAATTTATAACCAACTCAAGTTACTTCTAAGCTTTTTTTATACCCCTCAGTTACTCAAACAAACATGTTATTAATTATTGCTCTAGTAGTTCACCACATAGCTCATGCTAAATCATCTTTAGGAGACACTATTATTTCATTTCATTCTTGTTTTACATTAACACTTTCATGATAATTAAAAGATAATTCTCATAAAGGTCATTTTAAAGTTATATTGTTAGCTGATACAGTTGCTTGCGCTTTGTCAGATAATACAACAGGTAATTTACCAATTCTTGACATATTTTTTTATTAAAAATTATAAACCGGATCTATCCACAACTAGGATATCTCATTTATATTAAAGTAATTAAAACACTTCACATAGTAATTCTCAACCTACATTTAAACTTCTAGCTTCATAGCCAGTAATTACTCATTTTGGTGTAGAAACTATATATATTCATTTACCATTTCTAGATTTTTTAATATCCTTAGCTTGAACATAAATTCTTTGTCCTGGTTTACTAATTCTTTTAAAAGTAGGAACATATTTAGTTACTCTAACATCATTTAAACTAACCAAGATAAACTTTTTATTGTTTGTCTCTTCTTTTATTTCAAAATCAGATATATATTTATTTTTTTTAAGAACTTTTAAGATATTAACTTTTATAGTAGAATATGGAATATTAAATTCAGATATTCTAGCCATATAAGCATTTCTTATTCTTGTTAATAAATCTCCGATTGGATCTATTATCATAGCAATATAATTACAAAACTAAAACTAAAATTGAATTCTACCAACTTGATTTTCTTACACCTGGTAATTCTCAAGCATTGGCTTTTTCTCTAAAACAAATTCTACATATATCAAAAGCTCATAAATAACCTCTGGTTCTTCCGCACACACTACATATGTTAAATACTTTTGTAGCATATTTTGGTTTTCTACCATCTTTGATAGCTTGTAAGAATTTCTTTTTTAATCTATTTGCTTTAGCAATCTTTGATTGTCTAGCCATCTTTAATAAATTATTATATAATTAAACTTTATTTAGAAAAAGGAAAACCTAGTGCATCTAGTAATGCTCTACCACTTTCTTTAGAAGTTGCTGTAGTTTTTATAGTTATTTGTAAACCATGATTTTTAACTACGTCATCTTGTGGCACCTCCAAGAAAATAGAATGTTCTTTTATTCAGAAGTTATAATTTCCTTCTTTATCAAATCAGTTCTTATTTATACCTCTAAAGTCTCTAACTCTAGGTAATACTATATTTACTAATTTTTCAATAAAATCATACATTTTTTCTCCTCTCAATGTAACACTAAGACCCACAGGCATTCAAGCTCTTAATTTAAAGTTAGAAATTGCTTTTTTAGCATATCTAACTGTTGGAGCTTGTCCAGATATAAGCTTTAGGTGTTCTAATAATGAAGAATAATCCTTATTTCATGTTCTGATATATGTTCAAATTCACATGTTTAATACAACTTTTTCAAGTTTTGGAATATTCATTACATTATCTAATCCAAGCTTCTGTTTTAAGTCTGGTGCGATTTCTTTTATATATTTTTCTCTAAGAGACATCTTAAATATCTTATAAAATAAACTTAACTATTTTATTATCACATCTTTAGTTTTCTTATTTTGCTCTTTTACAGCAACTTTAGAAAATCTATATTTTTTTGTCTTACCTTTTTCTTCTACTGAAACAAAACCAACTTTTGTAACCTTATCAGTAAAAGGGCAAACTAACATAACATTAGAAACATCAATTGCTTTTTCCATTTTTACTATTTGACCTGGATTTGCACCCATTTTCTTTATATGTCTAGTTACAACATTTACTCATTTAACTAAAACTTTGTTAGTATCTTTAAATACTTTTAACACTTCTGCTCTAGTTTTTTTGTCTTTTCATGAAATAACTTCTACTTTATCTCAAGTTCTTATTTTCATAAGCCTATATTAAATATTAATTATTAGAATTTATAGTACTTCTGGAGCTAAACTTACTATTTTTTGATAACCTTTTGCTCTTAATTCTCTTGCAACTGGTCAAAATATACGAGTTGCTTTAGGATTTCCATCATCACCAATAATAACACAAGCGTTATCATCAAATCTTAAGTAACTACCGTCTTTTCTTCTTATTTCTTTAGTAGTTCTAACAACAACTGCTTTTACTACTTTTTTCTTTTTTACTCATCCATTAGGATCTGCTTTTTTAACAGAAACTACTATTATATCTCAAATAGAGGCATATCTTCTATGAGATCATCCTAATACTTTTATACACAATACTTCTTTCGCTCATGAGTTATCAGCAACAACCAATCTGCTTTCTGTTTGTATCATACGATTACAATTACATATTATAATTATAAATTATAAGTTATAAATTATAGTTACTTATTCCGAAAACTTGGAATAACTTCTAACTTTTAACTTCTAACTTTTCAACAAGCTCCCATCTTTTATTTTTAGATAATGGCCTTGTTTCTCTTATAACAACTAAATCATTTTCGCTACATAAATTATTTTCATCATGTGCATAAAATTTTCTAGTCACTCTATATCTTTTCTTGTATTTTGGATGGCTTTTATAAGAGTCAACAGATACAACTATTGTTTTATCCATTTTATTACTTGTAACCAAACCTTTAATTGTTCTCATAATTTTAGAATTAATTAACTTATATTAAAACCTTTAGAACCTGCTATTGTTTTTAGCATAGCTATATGTCTTCTTAATGCTTTAATTAAATGAGTTTGCTTTAATTCATTTAATTGTTTCTTCATTTCTAATTCATAAAGTTTTTTAGAAGTAGAAACAACTTCTGCTTTTAAAGTTTTTTCATCTAATTCAATCACTTTTGATTTTTGCATTAATTTTAGATCTTTAATTTCTTTCATTGTTTTATTCTTAATCAACTAATATTTTAGTTTTTACAGGAAGTTTGTAAGACGCCAGCCTAAAAGCCTCCCTAGCAACTTCTGGAGTAACTCATGTTATTTCAAACATAACTCTTCCAGGTTTTACAGGGGCTCTATACATTTCAACTGATCATTTACCTCAACCCATTGGAACTTCTAATGGTTTAGTAGTAAATGGTTTATCAGGGAAAATTCTTATCCATATCTTACCTCATCTCTTAATAAATCTTACCATTGCTCTTCTTGCAGCTTCTAATTGTCTAGAAGTAATATAACCTCTTGTTGTAGCTTTTAATCCAAAGTCACCAAAAGCTAACGTAGAACCATTTACTGCTTTTCACTTTAATCTTCATCTAAACACTTTTCTGTATTTAGTTTTCTTTGGTTGTAACATTTTAAGTACGATTAGTATATAAATTTTTTATATAAGTCAAGTTTTTTTACTTTTTCTTGTAAATATCTCCTTTGTAAATCCACACCTTTAAACCTATAGTACCGTAAATAGTTTCAGCTCTTATTGCAACATAATCAATATCTGATCTAACAGTTTGCGTTGGAATATTTCATTCTTTAAAAGTTTCTTTTCTAGCTATTTCAGCTCAATTTAATCTTCCACCTACTTTAACTTTTATTCATTTTGCTCATTTTTCCATAGTTTTTGAAATAGCTTGTTTAATAGCTCTTTTATATGGCATTCTTTTTTCTATTTGATTTTTTATAGAATAACCAACTATTTTAGCATTTAAATCAGGCTTTTTTAATTCCTTAACATCAACCAAAACTTTTTTTCCAGTTTTTTTACTTAGTAAAGCTTGTATTCTTTCTAAATTTTCACCTGTTTTTCCAAGAATTAAAGCAGTTTTAATTGTATATACAACTACTTTTACCATATCTTGTTCAATTGAAACAAGTATATCTCAAAGTGGTATACCAGTTAATTCCTTATTTAACAGTTGTCTAACTTTTAGATCTAAACCTAAATCATTTTTATAAGCTTTTTTATCAGAAAACCAAGCAGATTTCCATGTTTTTATATAAGGTATTCTAAATGCTATTGGACTTACTTTATGTCACATAATTTATTATTGTTAATTATTAATACGGATTATTATCTATACCACTAAAGCGGAACGGCATAACAACCTCACAAATATTTTTAGTTAAATAGCATCACTATTTAACTTGAAGTTCTAATGTAATATTAGAAGTTCTTTTTAAAATCGGGTGCATTCTTCATCTAGATACAGGATTTCATCTTTTATAAACAATACCTTTGTTTACAACAACTGACCCTATATATAAATCATCTAGCTTTTGTCCATCATTATTTTGAGCGTTTGCAGCAGCAGAAGATACTATTTTATAAAGTATTCATGCTCATTTTTTTGGAGCAAATTTTAGAAATTTTAAAGCTTCATCAACTTTTTCTCATCTGATAACCTCAGCTACAACTCTTAATTTCTTAGGAGAAATTCTAATATTTTTCCCGTAAGCTTTCATATCAATTAAATTAAAGATTAAATCCCGTTAAAGTGGGGAGCGTGCTCTAGCACGGTATTAATAAGATCTTTTCTTATCTATTTCATGAATGACCTCTAAAGGTTCTAGTCAAAGAAAATTCTCATAATTTATGTCATACCATATCTTCAGTAACAAATACTGGCGAATGAGCTTTTCAATTATGAACACCGAAAGTATGTCCAACAAATTCAGGAATAATAGTACATGCTCTAGACCATGTTTTTATAACAGTCTTTTTTCCTGATTCATTCATATTCACAACTTTCTTCAAAAGTCTTTCGTCAATATATGGTCATTTTTTTAGACTTCTAGCCATAGGTTCAATATAAAATATAAAATATAAAATACTATTTAGTATTATCTAGCTACACCATTAGTTTCCCTTTTCTTGTTTTAAGTATCCATTTATTTGTAATATTTTTTCTACTTCTTGTTTTATAACCAAGTGCTGGCATACCCCATGGAGTTTTCGGAGCTTTCATACCAATTGGTGAATGCCCTTCTCAACCTCCGTGTGGATGATCTACAGGATTCATAGATTTACCAAGAACTGTAGGTCTTTTTCACATCCATCTAGATCTTCAAGCTTTTCAAATAACCATTTGGTTATGATCAGGATTAGAGACTTGCCCTAAAGTTGCATAACACTTTTTATTTACTAATCTTATTTCAGATGATGGTAATTTAACTTGAGTGTATTCTCCTTCTTGAGATACTATAGTTGCATATGTACCTGCAGATCTAACTGAAGCAGCTCCAGATCCAACTATTAACTCTACATTATAAACTTGTAAACCTGTTGGGATATTACCAATTTCCATTCTATTACCTGAAACAAGTGCAGTTTTTTCATCTGTAACTATTTGATCTCATGTAGCCATATCTTTATGAGCAAGAACATATCTTCTTTCTCAATCCTTATAACATACAAGAGCTATAAAAGCACTTCTATATGGATCATACTCGATTGTTTCAACTTTAGCAGGTATACCTTTTTTATCTAAGCTGTAAAAATCAACTAATCTATATCTTTTTGCATGTCAACCACCTTGATGTCTTATAGTAATTCTTCAAGTATTATTTCTACCTGAAGATTTTTTTACTTTTACAGTAAGTGGTTTATATGGAGATGTAGCTGTTATTTGTTCAAAAGTAACAACACTCATTCATCTTCTACCATTAGTAGTAGGTTTAAACTTCTTAATTCCCACGTTTAGTTTTTTAGAAAATTAAATTATGCTATATGTAATCACGCTTTAGCGTAATTATTTTTATAATTTTTAAAATTATTTTAAAATAGAAAAATCTATTTTTGCTTTTGCATCTTTTAGAGTCACATGAGCTTTTTTTGTAGACCTTCTTTTTACTTGCGCTCATTTTTTACCAAATTTAAACTTTTCTCTTGTATTTAACATATTTACAGAAGCAACTTCAACACCATATAAATCTAAAACTGATTTTTTTACATCTATTTTAGTAGCGTCAGTTGATACTTCAAAAACGTAACAATTACTTATAACTCCTAAATTAGAAGTTTTTTCAGTAATTACAGGTTTTTTTAAAATATTATATATTCTCATCTTTATTAATTAACAATTAAGGTTTTAGTTTATTCTAATTACCTTGCTAAAGAATTTAAACTTTCAAGCGAGTCTTTTAATACAACTAGTGTATTATACTTTAACAAATCTTTTATATTTAAATAACTAGTTTGTATATTTTTAACATACGGCAAGTTATTTGCAGATCTTTCTAACATTTCATTTTTTTCTTTCAAAGCAAACAATATATTTTTATTATAAGGTAGTGCCTTAAATATTGTATCCATTGTTTTAGTTTTGATTTCTTTCAATTTTATATCATCAACTATCAATAATTGATTATTTCTAACCTTTGAAGATAAAACTGAAAGTAATGCCAATCTTCTCTCTTTCTTATTCATAGATATTGAGAAGTTTGTATCATTTCTTGGACCAAAAGCAACTCAACCTTTCTTTCTTATAGGAGATCTATTAGACCCCATTCTTGCTCTACCTGTACCTTTTTGTCTATATATTTTTCTAGTAGATCCTCTTCTTTCACCTCTTGTTTTAGTATGAGCTATATTTAATCTAGCATTAGCCAATTGAAAGATTAAAGCTCTATGAACTAAACCTTCATTTGGTTCAATAGCAAACACTGAATCATTCAATGTTGCAGTTCAAGATTCTTTACCTTCTTGATTATATACTTTTATTTCCATCTTAAAAGCTTTAAATAATTAAAAAATTATACTCACCATAGAGTTTCTTCCTCCTGGAACCCCTCCTCTAACACCTATTACATTCATTTCTTTATTTACAAATTCAACAGGGATATTTTTCAAATTAACTTTAACATCACCCATATGTCCGTGCATCTTTTTTCCTTTATGTGTTCTTGTTGGTTTTCTATTACCGATAGAACCTAATGCTCTATGGAATTTTGAACCATGCCCTGCTGGTCAACCATGAAAATTATGTTTTTTCATAGCTCAAGCAAATCATTTACCTTTAGAGAAACCAACTAGTGTTACAGTTTCTATTCATTCTAAGGCATCTATATTTAAATCATCGCCTACTTTATATTTTTCTAAATCTCCTTGTGTAACTGGGAATTCTTTTATAGTAGAAAAATCATTTTTACTTAAAGTAGCTTTTCAATCTTTTAATACAGCTTCGTTATTTTCAGTAATACCAATTATAAGTGCGCTATATCCATCTTTTTCTATTGTTTTAAATCAAACAACTTTTATTGCTGGTATTTCAAGAAGAGTTACAGGGATAAATTTTTCATCCTTAACAACTCTAGTCATCTCCAGCTTTTTAGCAAGTAATCAAGCCATCTGTTAATAATGATTATAAAATTAAAGTCAGAGGTTAAACATTCCTTTATAATAAAGATAGTTTAACTTAACCTCTTCAACAAACTTTTTCGAATAATTTTCAAAAAGCTCAGGGATTATATGAAAAAAATATTTGTTGTCAAAATAAAATTATACTTTTTTGTATTTTTATTTTTATGAGTAAATTTTGATTTTTATTTAAAAGTAAATATATTATTTTACAATTAAATACTAACTATAATTATGAAAGAAAAACTACAAGAGCTAAAAAAAGAATTCTTAGAAGCACTAGAAAAGACAAATACTGAAACTGAACTTAAAGAGTTAGAAAATAGTTTTCTTGGTAAAAAATGAAAACTTAAAGATATCTTAGCTTGAATCAAAGATTTAAGTATAGATGATAAAAAAACTATTTGAGTTGAAGCTAATGAACTAAAAAACTTTTTGTTAGATAAATTAAAGGAAAAATTTATTTATTTAGAAGAAAAAACTTTTGCTGATATAGAACAAAAAGAAGAAATAGATGTAAGTCTAGAGTATCCTATAAAAGATATGTGACACAAACATCCTATTTCTATAACTTCGGAATTACTTGAAGAAATATTTATATCTCTATGATTTAAGGTTGCTGATGGTCCACAAGTAGAAACTGAAGAAATAAACTTTGATAAATTAAATATACCAGACAATCACCCAGCTCGTGATGTGTGGGATACATTTTGGATAAGTGATAGTATAAATAAATCAAGAAAACCTTGAGATAAATACTTACTAAGAACTCATACAAGCCCAGTTCAAATCAGAACTATGATGAGTGAAGAGTTACCAATTAAGATAATAGTACCTGGGAGAGTATTTAGATACGAGCAAGAAGATGCAAGACATACTTCAAACTTCTATCAACTAGAATGACTTGTGGTTTGAGAATGAGTAAACTTTTGAAACTTAAAATGGACACTTGATACTGTGATGAAAAAACTACTATGAGAACAAACAGAACTTAGATTTAGACCAAGTATATTCCCTTTTACTGAACCTAGTGCTGAGATAGATGTATCTTGCCAAATATGTAAATGAACATGAGAAACAAAAAATTGAAAATGTAGTATGTGCTCTTGAAGCGGTTGGGTTGAACTACTTTGAGCTTGAATGGTACATCCAAAAGTATTAGAGTGAGTATGAATAGATCCTGAAAAATACTCTTGATTTGCATTTGGTATGGGTATAGACAGAATAGCGGCTCAAAGATTTTGAGTAAACTCTAGTCGTATGTTTTACCAAAGCAAGTTAAAGTTAAATGAACAGTTTTAAAAAAGAAGTGATTATCATATCACTTCTTTTGCTTTTTTATAACCCACTTCTATAAAATTATCAACCTCATTAAAACTGTAAAAATCTAGTTCTCAATAATCAGGATAGATAAGTGTTAAATCTTTATTTCTACAATTTTCTATTGATCTATCTTCATTTTGTTTCATCATAAGAATTATAGATCTTTGGAGTATTTGAAAATTTAAGTTTAAAAATCATACATCAAAATCTATTCAAAATACTTTTCTTTTCCTTTTTAATTCTTCATTTACTTTTTTTAATGCACTTACTGCTATTACGTGTTTTCAATTTAAAGCTTCTATAGGCAAATTATTTACAATTCATCAATCTATGTAATAATTTTCTTTAATCTTATGAGGCTTAAAAATACCAGGTAAACTTATACTTGCTCTAATTGCATCAATTATTTTTCATTTTTCAAATACAATTTTTTCTCAATTATCAAAGTTTGTTGCAATTATTTTTAGAGTGATATCTAAATCTTCTATTTTTTTATCTCAAAAAATAGACTCTAAGCATTTATATACTTTATGTCACTTCAATAAACCTTCTTTAAAATCTATATCTATTAGTTTAAAATAGTTTAAATCTTTAGCTATTTTTTCAATCTCATTTGAGTTTTTTCAAATAGCATACAAAGCTCAGATGATAGCTCCCATAGAAGTTCAAGAAACTTCAGTAATGATAAATTTTTTTTCTTCTAAATATTTTAGTACTCAAATATGAGCAAGTCACCTAGCTGCTCATCCCCCTAGAGCAAGAGAATAGTGCTTTTCAAAAAACATAGTATATATTTAAAAATAAAACCTCCATTTTTTATCAATTCATTTGCTTATACCTATTCTACTTGATTTTTTTATTTTTGGTACTTTATATCAAATATCTTCTAAAAATATATCACTAACTTCATCTAATACACATAATCAATTGTATAATTTGTCTATATCAAAAGCTAAACAAACTTTTGCAGGTCAATTTGCAAGTTCTTTTGAATTTTTTCTATGCCAATTTCTATTTTTTATCATAATATTTTCTCCTTCAATTGGTATAACTGATCTTATAAGCACTGCGCTTCCATATCACTTCCTTTCAGAAACTATATTGATACAATGATACATGCCATATGTAAAATACACATATATATGACCATGTTCTTTAAACATAATCTCATTTCTTTTTGTCTTTTTTCACTTGTAACTATGGCTTGCCTCATCTTCTTCTATGTAAGCTTCTGTTTCATTAATTATTCATTTAATCATTCACTCTTTTGTTTTCCTTACCAACACTTTTCAAAGCAAATCTTTGGCTAAAGTTAAAGTATCTTTGTTTTCAAAAAATGTTTTTTGTAGCTTCATAGATTATATTTTTAGTATCTCATTAATTTTATTCAAAATATAACAAGATAAAAATAAAAAATGCTTTAAAAGCATTTTTTATTTTATTTCATTATATACCATACCTCCCACCAAGTAACTCAATCATTTTATGATACTGTTTGAGAATTTTTCAAGAATTGTATAATCAAAATTGATAAATAAGTGATTTTTCTGCCTTGAATTCTATAACGAACTGCACAATTTAAAATCTTTTCCAAAAAAGACTTCATGAGGAGTTTTATAATTTAATCTCTTTCTAGGTCTAAAGTTTATTAAACTTACATAATATTTCAACTGATTTTGAGTTAATTTCTCGAAATCAATTTTTTTAGGAGCAAATTGTCTGATTAATCAGTTAGTATTTTCATTAGTTCATCTTTCCCAAGAACAGTATGGATTAGCAAAATATACATCTAAATTAGTTAAATATTTAATCATAGAATGTTCAGAAAATTCTCTTCAATTATCATAAGTTATAGTTAATTTTTTCTGTTTTGGAATTCTTTTAAATACTTCTAATGTTCATTCTAATACTGAGTTTCAAGATTTATCTTTAATTTTTCTAGCTAATAAATATCAAGATTTTCTATCAACATTAGTTAAAATAACCTCTTTACTTCATCATCTACTTCAAATTACAGTATCTCATTCCCAGTCTCATAATCTTTCTCTTGTTTCAACTTTTTTAGGTCTAAATTCAATCATTTTTCTATCATTTAATTGATACCTTTCTCTTCTTTTATGTTGATATTTTTTTCATTTTCTTCTAAAATATTTTTTAATTAATTCAGGATAATTTTGATAAATGAATTTATAAATTGTATCCTTAGAAAGAGATTTATTAGTTTCTTCTTTATATCTTCATGCTATTTGTTCAGGAGACCAGTATTTTTTTATATATTTTAGAATAAATTCTTCTAAATTTAGATCCTTAATTCTATTTTTATTAGCTCTATTTACAATACATCTTATTTTCTTTTTTAATTTAATACAATGTTTTGCATAAAATATTCAAGTTTTAGGGCTTTTATATTTTTTTACTATTCTTCATATACTAGTATGGTGTTTATTTAGTTTTAAAGCTATTTTAGAGTAATTATATCACTCTTTTAAATATATTTCTATTGCATATATATCTTTTTCTGTAAACTGTTTGTGAGACATTTATATTTAGGTTAGGTTTTAAGCGACCCCTATTATGAATGTCTTTTTTGGTTTTTCAAGTAATTGTGCGTTTTGAACTAGAATCTAGCTGCTAACATTTGACAAAAAAATTAAATTGTTTTATACTTTTTAAGTAATTTAATTTTTTTAAAAATATTATTCTATGAAAACAATAAAAATATTATTATGATTGTTAACTATACTTGTCATCGTACCAGTATTATGAGGTAATATATTATCTTTAACTCAAAATGATATAACTAATCATATAAATAAATGATATATACTATCAAATAGCTTTAAAGATTATAATGAATGTAGTAAAGCTATAGAAAAATACAATATAGACTTTCCAAATTATAAAAGAAGTAACTGTTTTTTAAATAATAATTCTTATAACTACTTCATATGTAACTCTTGATTAAATTGTAATATAGAAGAAAGTAAAGTATTTACTAATAGTAATAATACAAATAATACCCAATTAATACAACCAACAAAAGTAGCATATCAAGATAAATTAGACAATTTTCTAGAAAAAATATCTAGTTCTAGAAAAGAAATGAGTATATATGAATATGAAAATTTATTAAATCAATTAAAAAAACAATTAAGTGATTTATGAGCTAAATTTAAAAATAATGCTACAATAGTATGAATGGTCAATTATTTACAAAACTGAATAGAATGACTAAAAAAAGAATATGTAGAAAGTAATGAAATAGAAGATTTCTTTTGTCAATTATTATGAAATTGTAAAAATAATAATATATCTACAGTATCAACAAATCTTACTTTTACAAAACCAAATGATGATAATCAGGGTAATACAATATCTTATGAATGAAATAAAAAATGTATAGATTCTTATAATAGAAATATAAAATTTGTTCCTTGAGCCTGAGAAACACCATATTATAGTATGTTTTGAGGATGATATTATTGAACTTGATGAGATTTTAGATGGAAATATGAAAATTGGGCTTTTGTATTAACAGATGAAAGTTTTAATAATTGAATCAAAAGTGCAAGAATTACTATAGCTTGATGAGCTCCAAATCCAGAAGCTCCTACCGCAAATCTTTGAGCAGAATATTTAATGGAATTATATGAATGTGTTAACTGAGAAAAAGTAAAAGTTTATTCTGATAAATGAGTTGAAACTTCACAATTGACATTTTTATATGGTAAAGAATTAATATGAAATGATATTACTAAAGAAAAAGCATTAACTGAACTTATAAGAAATAATTGTAGAGTATGATCTTGATCTAATATTCGTCCATGTAATGAAAATGAAAAAGAAGCAAAGGTTAAAAGCGAGCTTCTTAGATTAGATAGATATTATAATCTTTGATTAAAACCAAATACACTATATATTTTAGAAGTTAAAAATAATGGGAGTCAGTATAGATTAAGTTGAACTTGATTTAATTGATTTAATAAAGTTACAGATTATCTATCAACAAATTCTAACACAGCTAATAATGAATGAAATACGAGTGTAATTAATGGTGCTTGTGGAAAAGCTTCATCTGAAACTTACTCAACTCCACCAACTAAAGATTTATGTAATTCTTGAACACCAACAATAGCAATTAAAAATCTTTCGAGTTATACTCGGGATTGTAAAGGTTCGAACTGATGAATAACAATGTGATGTTGGGCTAAAGCAGATACAACAACAAACACAACAACAGATACAAAAACTTATGGAAGTTGTAACTTTACATGAACAAAAGAACTTTACTATAAATATGATAATACTTGTGTAGCGGCAAATTTTGATTGTAATGCTTCTAAGTTATATTGGTGACTACAATTTATACAAATACCAAAACCTAGAACTAATAATTTTTATGATACATACTGAGAATGTACGTGAGAAGATGACGAAAAACAATTTAATGTTAAACAAAGTAAAAATACTCTTAATGAGAATTGAGATCAAATAGAATTACAAGTATATTGACCTGTAGATGATGTTATGTGATGTATTGCTGTACTTGCTCACCCAAATGTACCAAGTGCAATAAATCCAAATGCATGTTCTGATAATAACAATTATGCATACCTTAAGGATTATCCAAATTTATGGACATATACAAACTGAGGTTTTATTCATATAATGAAATCTGACACAACTAATTATGTAAATTGAGTACAAATCAAAGTATATTTTAAAAATACAAAAACATGAGAAATAAAATCAGGAAATACTATTAGTGTTATTAAAACATGAACAACATCAACAACTCCAGTAACAACTTATTGAAATTCATCAAATTGAACATATGGAAGTTGTAGTTTCACATGAGAAAATTATTTTTACTATAAATGGAATAATACATGTATAAATGCAAATTTTGAATGTAGCAGTGGTAAATTATATTGGGGACAACAATTTTCACCTGAGCCACCAAAACCTACTGATAACACACTCTATAATACAAGTTCAGAATGTATGTGATCTATTACACAAAAACAACTTAACGTACAACAAACTAAAAGTACCCTTAAAGAAACTTGAGATTCAGTAGTATTGAGAGTATCATGACCATTAGATGATATTATGTGATGCCAGGCTGTACTTGCTCACCCAAATATGCCGAGTGCAATAAATCCAAATGCATGTTCTGATAATAACAATTATGTATATCTTAAGAATTATCCAAATGTATGGAATTATACAAATTGAGAATTTGTTCACACAATGGTATCTAACACAAATGTTTATGTAAATTGAGTACAAGTTAGATTTTATTTTAAAAATACAAAAACATGAGAAGTAAAATCAGGAAACACTATTAGTGTTGTTAAGTAAAAATATATCACCTAAAATAGAGATATCACTAAAAAGTGGTATTTTTATTTTTTATACCTAAAAAATTGTAAAAATAATTTATAATGATTTCTTTAATTTATTAATTATTACATAATATGTATATTTTTAAAAAACAAATGTCATTAACAAAAAAAAATGAGTCTATAAAAAATTTAACAGAATATTTTCTGCATTTTTCAGTGTCTTTAATTTTCTTTAAAATAAGAACATTTTTTAAATTAGTAAAAAAAGTTGCAATTAGTTAGATTTTTTCTAACATAATTACAACTTATGTAATATTTTTTAATACTTTTATTAGTATCTAAAATTTCCATTTACACAAAGCTATTTACTCACCCAAAAAAATGATTTCTGTTATTTACAGAAATCATTTTTTAAACTTTTATCTTTATTTGACTCAACCTTTATTGGCTCACTTCATTAAGTTGTCTTATCATTACCCTCTCCTTTTATTTGATCAAGCATCTCTAGAAGAACCATCTCTTGCCCCCCTATATCATCAACTACTTCTACTTGATCATCCATCTCTACTTCATCTATATCATCAAGAGCTTCTTGATTCTCCTCAAGATCTGTTTCAAAATCAACTTCTAGAACTTCCATCTCTAGATCATCTATATCAACTTCTATTTCCTCATCTAAATCATCCTCAAGATCTACCTCCACCTCTACTAAATCAACCGCTTTTAGCTCTTTTAACTAAGCTTTCGATTTCAGTTAATCATTTACCTATCTTGTCTCTTCATTCTGTTTTGTTTTCAGACTCTAATACAATTGATAATAGTTTGTAAGTCAAAGTTGATATATCATAAGTTTCTTTTAAATTATCAATCAATGCATAAACATCATTTGATACTTCTTGATTTTCTATTTTTGTAAGTAATTTTGAATTTTTATGATTTTTTAGTTCTCACAAAGTAGGAACAACTTGTGCTTTTAGAGTAGTTCATACATGCTTTTCAATTCTATTTAAACCTCTAAATTCACTTGGAGTTACTATAGATATAGCTATACCTGTTTTTCATGCTCTACCTGTTCTACCTATTCTATGAACATAACTTTCTGTTTCAAGTGGTATATGATAGTTTATAACATGACTTACATCATTTACATCAAGTCATCTAGCTGCAACATCAGTCGCAACAAGTATTTCTAACTGACCACTTTTAAAACTTTTAATAACTTCTTCTCTTTGTCTTTGTTCCATATCACCATGTAATCACTTCGCTCCATATCATTGAGATACTAACATAGTTGATAATCTATCTGCTTCTCTTTTAGTTCTAGTAAAAATAATACTTTTAAATGGATTATAATAATCAAGTAGTCTAGATAAAGCATCATCTCTTTCGTATTCTTCTACTACATAATACAATTGTTCTATTTTAGAGTTTGTTACTTCAGATTTTGTAATAGTAACAAATTCTGGTTCTTTTAAAATAACTTGAGCAAGTTTCTTTATCTCAGGAGCCATAGTTGCAGAGAACAATAACGTTTGTCTATCTTCCGGGATAAATTTAAATATTTCTTTTATATCATCTAAAAATCCCATATCAAGCATCTCATCTGCTTCATCAAGTACAACAAATTTTGGACTTAATTTTACACCATGTTTAGTAAGTAGATCAATAAGTCTACCTGGAGTTGCAACTACTACATTTGATGTCTTTAAATGTGTTAATTGTCTACTATAACTACTTCATCCGTAGATAGTTGTAGTTTTTACTCAAAAATCTTTTCAAAATCTAAATAACTCATCACTAACTTGTGTAGCTAGCTCTCTTGTTGGAACTACTACAAGTAATTCAACTCCACTTTTCAAGTCCATCTTGTTTATAAGAGGAAGACCAAAGGCAGCTGTTTTACCAGTACCAGTTTGTGCTTGTCATACCATATCTTTTCAAGCAGACACTATAGGTATAGCATCTATTTGTATAGGACTAGGTTCAACAAAGCCAATTTTTTCTAGAGTAGCCTCTAGTTCTTTTCTGAATCAAAAATCTGTAAATTTCATGAAAATTTAATAAAAAAATAAAAACATAAGTTAAACTTTTACTTATGTTTTTATTTCATAACTCACGCATAATCCTTCTTTTAATTTAAAGAAAGAAATGTTATAAGAAAAAACATGTAGTAAAAGTTAAGTCTTATACTAAACCTATATTGGTATTATGAATTATTTCATAATTCATAATACCAATATAGGTTTAGTATAAACTAAGTCAACCCCGAGTACTCGGGGCGTCTTAGTTTAACCTCTACTACATATTATATTGAGATATTATTACAATACCTTGAAAAATCTATGAGGTTGACTTATTGAAAGTATGTATTATACATACTAATTTTAATTATGTAAAGGTATTATATGGAAAAAAAATATATTGCAAGTTAAAAAAAATTTTTCTCCTACTTTACACAAAACTAAAAAGCTTTCTCTTAAAAATTTTTTCCAAAATTTCCAAAAGAAAGCTTTTTAAATGGTACACGAGACAGGGCTCGAACCTGTGACCTTCGCCTTAGAAGGGCGCTGCTCTTCCAACTGAGCTACTCGTGCTTATCAATAAAAAATTCACCAGTTTCGTGGCGAATTTTTATTTATTTTTTTATTGGTGGGTGATATAGGATTCGAACCTATGACCCCCTGCTTGTAAGGCAGATGCTCTCGCCAGCTGAGCTAATCACCCAAATAAATAAAAAAAGCTTAATATCATAATCTTGGCAGCTACTTACTCTTGCACATTTACGAAATGCACTACCATCAGCACGAGTTGGCTTAACTTCTGTGTTCGAGATGGGAACAGGTGTACCCCAACCGTTATAACTACCAAGATAATAACATCAAGCTATTTTAAAGAAACAAGTTTATTTTTTTCTTTATATAACATGAATGGTCAAAATTAATTAATGAGTCTGTAGAACAATAAACAATCGTAAAGATAGTATTAAAATTCGTTCGTCCGATTAGTATTGCTCAGCTAAAAGTATCACTACTCTTACACTTGCAACCTATCAACCTCCTAGTCTCGAAGGGGACTTATTGCTCGAGGCAGAGGAATCTAATCTTGAAGTAGGCTTCCCACTTAGATGCTTTCAGTGGTTATCCCTTCCGAACTTAGCTACTCGGCAGTGCCATTGATATGACAACCGATACACCAGGGGTTCGTCCACTCCGGTCCTCTCGTACTAGGAGCAGATCTTCTCAAATTCCTAAGCGCCTGTAGCAGATAGGGGCCAAACTGTCTCACGACGTTCTGAACCCAGCTCGCGTACCGCTTTAAATGGCGAACAGCCATACCCTTGGGACCTTCTCCAGCCCCAGGATGCGACGAGCCGACATCGAGGTGCCAAACCGAGTCGTCGATGTGAACTCTTGGACTCGATCAGCCTGTTATCCCTAGGGTAACTTTTATCCGTTGAGCGACACCACTTCCATGCGTAGGTGCCGGATCATTTTCGCCCACTTTCGTGTCTGATCGACTTGTAGGTCTTTCAGTCAGGCCAACTTATGCGAATACACTATCTCTCCGATTTCCATCCGAAGATAGTTGACCATTGCGCGCCTCCGTTACTCTTTAGGAGGCAACCGCCCCAGTTAAACTACCCACCAAGCACTGTCCCCGCTTTGCGGGTTAGAGTTACATTTTAAGAAGGGTGGTATCTCAAGGGTGACTCCATGAGGACTGACGTCCCCACTTCATAGTCTCCCACCTATCCTGCACATCTTAAAACATAACCCAATACCAAGCTATAGTAAAGCTCCATAGGGTCTTTCCGTCTTGCTACAAGTAGTCGGCATTTTTACCGACATTGCAATTTCACCGAGTCTATGCTTGAGACAGTACTCAGACCGTTATGCCATTCGTGCGGGTCGGAACTTACCCGACAAGGAATTTCGCTACCTTAGGACCGTTATAGTTACGGCCGCCGTTCACCAGGGCTTGGATTCAAAGCTTGCACTCATCCTCTTGACCTTCTGGCACTGGGCAGGCATCACCCCCTATACATCATCTTACGATTTTGCAGAGAGCTGTGTTTTTGGTAAACAGTCGCCTGAGTTCTTTCGCTGCGGCCTGTAGAAATAAATGTTCTACAGGCAGGTCTTATCCCGAAGTTACGACCGCTATTTTGCCGAGTTCCTTAAGCATAGTTATCTCGTCCACCTTAGTGTTCTCCACTAACCCACGAGTGTTCGTTTTCGGTACGGTTACTTATTGCTTAGCTCATAGAGGCTTTTCTTGGTACCAGAATACAGTAGGAGCCACTTCATTTATTAGCAAGCTAACAAAATCCATTTAACTAAGCTCACAGAAAAAAGTACGGATTTTCCTATACTTTAAAGTTTGCTTTCGTAATCCAAATCATTAAGGATCTACTATATCCCGATACGTCCCCCCTTAGAAAACAATAAGTAGTTCAGGAATATTAACCTGATATCCATCAGCTTCCCTTTTCAGGTACACCTTAGGACCGACTAACCCTACGTCGACTGACGTTGCGTAGGAAACCTTAGGTATCCGGTGTGAAGAGTTTTCATCTTCATTACGTTACTCATACCAACATTTTCACTTCTGATATCTCCAGCAAGGGTCACCCCTCACCTTCATCGACATACAGAACGCTCCGCTACCAATTCATAAAAAATATGAAGTTTACGTCTTCGGTTAATAACTTAAGCCCCGTTGAATTTTCGGCGCAAGGTCGCTTGACCAGTGAGCTATTACGCACTCTTTAAAGGAATGGCTGCTTCTAAGCCAACCTCCTGGTTGTCTAAGCAACCTCACATCCTTTTCCACTTAGTTATTAATTAGGGACCTTAGACAGTAATCTGGGCTGTTTCCCTTTTGACGATGGGACTTATCTCTCACCGTCTGACTCCCGGTATAATTTATATGGTATTTGAAGTTTGTCAGGGTTTGCTAAGCCGTGAAGCCCGCTAGCCCTAACAGAGCTCTACCCCCATATAATAGTTGACCGAGGCTAGCCCTAAAGCTATTTCGCGGAGAACCAGCTATCTCTAGGTTCGATTAGCTTTTCACTCCTTCCCACAAGTCATCCAATGGACTTGCAGCTCCAAATGGTTCGGTCCTCCATAGAGTTTTACCTCTACTTCAACCTGCTCATGGGAAGCTCACCTAGTTTCGGGTCCGGTATATATGACTAAACGCCCTATTCAGGCTCGCTTTCACTTCGGCTCCGGATATAACTTCCTTAACCTTGCCACATACACCAACTCGTTGGTCCGTTCTACAAAAAGTACGATGTCACCCGAAGGCTCCATCTCTTTGAAAGCATAAAGTTTCAGGGTCTATTTCACTCCCCTCCCGGGGTTCTTTTCACCTTTCCCTCATGGTACTAGTTCACTATCGATCTCGAATACTATTTAGCCTTGGGAGATGGTCCTCCCAGATTCAAACCAGGTTTCTCGTGCCTGATCCTACTCAGGAAACAATAGATATAAAAAATAATTACTTTAAGGTACTGGACTTTCACCGTCTATGGTCAAGTTTCCCAACTTGTTCTCTTAATAATTATAGTTTATACTGGGTCTAAAAGCCTTCCCATGTATTGCTCCTACAACCCCGTAGAGCCAAAAGCTTTCTATACAGCTTCTACGGTTTGGGCTATTCCCCGTTCGCTCGTCACTACTAAGGGAATCTCTAAATTGATTTCTTTTCCATGGCTACTTAGATATTTCAGTTCACCATGTGTCCATCCTATTTTTGGATAATTCTGATTACTAGAATTGGGTTCCCCCATTCGGAAATCTTGGAGTAATAACGCTTCTTGTCAACTCCTCCAAGCTTATCGCAGACTTGTGCGTCCTTCATCGGATATTCGAGTCAAGGCATCCACTTTATGCTATGAGTAAATTTTAACACTACCTAATACTATTAGTCATTAGACTACAACACTCATTAACTAATTTTGACTATTCAGATTATATTAAAGAACAAAATAAACAAAATACTAGAAGAAAGTTTAACATAAAACAATTAAACTAGAAAATTTTAAGGAGATAGTCCATCCGCAGGTTCTCCTACGGATACCTTGTTACGACTTCAGCCCAGTCAGTAGTCCTACCATGGGCCCCCATATTACTAGGGGGACTTCCGATATTACTACCTCCCATGCCGTGACGGGCGGTGAGTACAAGACCCAGGAACACATTCACCGTAACATGTCTGATTTACGATTACTAGCAATTCCAACTTCATGAGGTCGAGTTGCAGACCTCAATCCGGACTTAGATATGCTTTATGAGATTGGCTCAACGTTACCGTATCGCTACTCTTTGTACATACCATTGTATCATGTGTGTGGCCCCAGACGTAAAAGCCATGCTGATTTGACGTCATCCACACCTTCCTCCTATTTAACATAGGCAGTCTCCTTAGAAAATATAACTAAGGATATGGGTTGCGCTCGTTAACGGACTTAACCGAACACCTCAAGGCACGAGCTGACGACAACCATGCAGCACCTGTCACTGAGCTCCAATAAAGGCACCCCCGCATTTCTGCAGGGTTCTCAGGATGTCAAGTCTGGGTAAGGTTCCCCGTTTATTGTCGAATTAAACCACGTGATCCACTGCTTGTGTGGGTCCCCGTCTATTCCTTTGAGTTTTAATCTTGCGACCGTACTCCTCAGGTGGATGACTTAACGCGTTAGCTACAGCACTCCCATCTAGCAGGAACACTTAGTCATCATCGTTTAGGGCGTGGACTACAAGGGTATCTAATCCTTTTCGCTACCCACGCTTTCGTTTTTCAGTGTCAATACAGTTCCAGTAAGCTGCCTTCGCTTTTGGTGTTCCTCTGAGTATCTACGGATTGCACCCCTACACTCAGAATTCCGCTTACCTCTCCCTGATTCTAGTTTAGCAGTTTTGAATACAAACACGGAGTTGAGCTCCGGTCTTTCATACCCAACTTACTAAACAACCTACAAACCCTTTACACCCAGTAATTCCGGGTAATGCTTGGGACATACGTATTACCGCGGCTGCTGGCACGTATTTAGCCGTCCCTTATTCCTGAGGTACTCTCATTATGCTCCCTCAGAAAAGAAGTTTACAATCGTTAGACCTTCATCCTTCACGCGGTGTCGCTCCATCAGGCTTTCGCCCATTGTGGAAGATTCCTCACTGCTGCCTCCCGTAGGAGTATGGACCGTGTCTCAGTTCCATTGTGACTGGTCATCCTCTCAGACCAGTTACCCGTCATAGCCTTGGTGAGCTATTACCTCACCAACTAGCTGATAGGCCGCAGACCCCTCCCTAAGCAATAAATTTTTACTCCGTGGAGACTATCCGGTATTAATCCAGGTTTCCCTGGGTTATCCCTGACTTAGGGGCAGGTATCAACGTGTTACGCACCCGTTCGCCGCTCTCATATCTTAAAAGCAAGCTTTCAAAATATTACCGCTCGACTTGCATGTGTTAGGCGCACCGCTAGCATTCACCCTGAGCTAGGATCAAACTCTTTTAAACGTAATATATGTTTTACTAAACATATTGAAAAAAATTATTTGATTCTAGTTTAAGAGTTTTAGTTTAAAGTTAAAACTTTCTTCTAATATACTGTTTATTTTAAAGAACATATTGTTTCAAAGCAGAAAGGAGTTTATAAAAAATTTTTATTTAGTCAAAACTTTTTTTAACTTTTTTTATTTTTCTCTAATTTATGCCTTCTTTGTCATACTTGACTGGCCAGAGTTTATAAAAAAAGATTATATTGTCAAAACTTTTTTTATTTTTTATTATTTTCCTTATTTTATTTAATGGTGGGCCTGGTTGGAATTGAACCAACGACCAATCGGTTATGAGCCGACTGCTCTAACCCCTGAGCTACAGGCCCTAAGAACAGAAGGGTTATAATGGCGGAAGGGATGGGATTCGAACCCACGGAACCCAAAAAGGGTTCACTCCCTTAGCAGGGGAGCCCTTTCAACCACTCAGGCACCCTTCCAAAAATTTTTACTTAAAAATTTTCTAATAAGAAGGAGTTAGTTTCTAGTTACTAGACACTAAGTACTTTTTACTAGAAAAAATCTTTAGATTTTTCAAATGGCGGAGAGACAGGGATTCGAACCCTGGGTGACTTGCGCCACGACGGTTTTCAAGACCGTTCCTTTCAACCGCTCAGGCATCTCTCCAAAATGAAACAAGTTATTTAATGAACACATATTTATAAAAAAATGGCTCCCCAGACTGGATTCGAACCAGTGACCAAATGGTTAACAGCCATCTACTCTACCGCTGAGCTACTGAGGAATATATAAATAGAAAATGTTTTTGCTTACTTTCTTAGGAGAACAAACAGTTATAACCATCTACTCTACCGCTCCTACTACTGAGGAATATCAACTTATTTAAGCAGGGAGGATTTTATAAAAAAATTTTATTTAGTCAAATCTTTTCTCCCACTTTTTTTACTTTTATAATAAATGGCTATAATTAAACAAAATTAAAAGAGAGTTTTTAACAAAAACTCTCTTTTTTAACAATTATATGTTCTAGTTTTTTAAACATCCAAGTTTTTAACCTCTTTTGCTCTACTTTGTATAAACCTTCTTCTTGGAGCAACTTCTCAACCCATAAGTATTTTAAATATCTCATCAGCCTCTCTAGCGTCATCTATACTTACCTTGTACATCTTTCTTACTGAAGGATCCATAGTTGTTTCCCAAAGTTGTTCTGGATTCATTTCTCAGAGACCTTTATATCTTTGAATATTTTCTCAAGTAATTCCCTCTTCTTTTATAATTCTTTCTTTTTCACTATCTGAATAAACATACCAGGACTTTTTACCTTTTGTAAGTTTATAAAGTGGTGGTTGAGCTATATACAAATAACCTCCTTCAACTATATCTTTTAAATATCTAAAGAAAAAAGTTAAAAGTAAAGTTCTGATATGAGCTCCATCAACATCGGCATCGGTCATGATAACTATTCTATGATATCTTAGTTTTGATACATCAAATGTTTCTCCTATAGAAGTACCAAGAGCTATAATCAAATTTTTTATTTCTTGATTTGCAAATATCTTATCAATTCTTGCTTGTTCTGTATTAAGTATTTTACCTCTAAGTGGAAGTATAGCTTGATGTTCTCTATCTCTACCTTGTTTAGCAGAACCTCCGGCAGAATCTCCTTCGACTATATATAGCTCTGATTTCATAGGATCTTTACTTGAACAATCAGCAAGTTTACCAGGAAGAGTCATACCTTCCAATGCTCATTTTCTGATAACTGTATCTCTAGCTGCACGAGCGGCAAGTCTAGCCTTTGCGGCTAAGAATACTTTTTCAATTATAGCTTTAGCTGATCTTGGATCTTCTTCTAAAAACTCAGCAAATTTTTCTGAAAATACAGCATCAACTGCACCTCTAGCTTCTGCAGTACCAAGTTTACCTTTTGTTTGTCATTCAAATTGTGGATCAACTACTTTTACAGATATAACACAAGTAATACCTTCTATTACATCTTCATTTGTTAGATTTTGATCTTTTTCTTTTAATATACCTTTATCTCTAGCATATTTATTGATAGTTCTAGTTAAAGCTGTTCTAAAACCAGTCATATGAGAACCTCATTCTGGAGTATGGATATTATTTACAAAAGAAATTATATTGTTTGAATACTCTTTATTGTATTGAAGAGATACTTCTACATAGATATCATTTTTTTCTTTTTCAGTATAAAAAATATCTCATAACACATCCTCATGTTTATTTAAAAAATGAACATATGACTTAACTCAACCTTCAAAATAATATTTATGTCTTTCTCAAGATCTCTCATCTACTAAAATAATTTTAATACCTTTTGTCAGATAGGCTTGTTGTCTTAATCTATTTTTAATAGTTTTATAATCAAACTCCGTACTTATTTTAAAAATACTTGCATCTGGATAAAATTTAATAATAGTTCCGGTATGATTAGTCTCTCAAACAACTTTTATATCTCCATCGCTAATTCAAGTAGAAAAAGACTGATAATAAACTTTACCATCTCTGTGTACCCAAGCTTCAAGCTTAGTAGAAAGTGCATTTACTACTGATGATCAAACTCAGTGTAATCAACCAGAAACCTTATAACCTCCTCAACCAAATTTACCTCAAGCATGAAGCACGGTTAATATAGTCTCTAAAGTAGATTTACCAGTTTTAGCATGTTTTTCTACAGGTATTCATCTACCATTATCTTCTACCATACAAGCTCAATCACTTGTAAGAGTAACAGTAATAGTATCACAATGTCCTGCCATAGCTTCATCGATAGAGTTGTCCACTATCTCCCAAACTAGGTGATGTAAACCTCTCTCATCAGTTGAACCTATATACATTCAGGGTCTTTTTCTAACTGGCTCTAGTCACTCTAGAACCTGTATACTCTCAGCTCAATAATTTTGTTCTGTCATAAAATAAATAGTTAATCCCTCCCCGCTTCGCGGTACTCCCTTTGAAAAAGGGAGAAATACAAAGGAAAAATAAAGCTTAATACAACATACTATATAGAAACTAAAAATAAAATCAAGTTTTGGCTTTAAGTAGACGAGATATTTTTTAAAGTTGCTTAAATCGCAATTTTTCATAGAAAAAACACTATTTTTAAAAAAATAGTGTTTTTTGAAATATTTTTTTCTAGACGAGAGATTTTTTAAAATATCTTAGAAGTGAAATTTTTAGGAATTAAGGGAGTTTTAAAATTTTAACTTATAATACTCCCTTCTTTCTTTCATTTCACTGCATTTAATAATGCTTTATCTTTAAAAAGATTTACAACTCTTACTTTTAAGTTATTTTCTTTTGCTAGCACTATAGCTGTTAAATCCATAACTTTTAGGTCTTTTTCTAGCACTTCAGAGTAACTTATCTCTTCAAACATCTTTGCGCTAGGATTTTTCTCTGGATCACTATCATATACTCAATCAACTCTTGTAGCTTTTATCATAAAGTCAGCTCCTATTTCAAGTGCCCTTAAAACTCAACCAGTATCTGTTGTGAAGTATGGATTTCAAGTTCAACCTGTAAATATAACAACTTTCCCTTCATCAATATACTTTTTTGCATTTTCTTTTGAGTAAGTCTCAACAAATTTTACACCATTTGGATCCATAACTACTGTTTCTATTCAAATTTGTTCTAAAAAGTTTTTTAGCACTACTCAATTGAATACTGTTGATAACATACTTAGATTATGTGAGTCAGCTGCTTCCACTCAAGCTTGTATCAGATTTCATCATCTGTATATATTTCATCATCCTATTACTATCGCTAATCTAACTCAAGTGTTTTTTATTTCTTTTATCATACTAGCAACATTTTTAGCAACAACATCATCTATCCCAAAATCTTTGTTTCATTTTAATGCTTCACCTGATATTTTTAAAAGTATCTTCATAAAAAATAATTAATAATGTATAATGTATAATTTATAATTATGGAGTCAAATAAAGCAAATAAAAAACCTCTTACCTGAATCCTTACTCCTTAAAATGAGCAAGGGGCGACTGGGCCTCTTTCCCCTACAAAGGGGAGAGAATTCAAGAGAGAGGTCTATTATCTAACTATTTCTTTAAATAAAGAATCAACTGTAGCAACTTCACTAAAACTATCATTTTGGTTTTTTAGCTCTTCATTTTTTAACGCAATATCTGAAGCTATATTTTCATTGTTTGCTTCTATACCAGATTTTACTATATATATTCCATATAATCCGTGATTATAATCTACATAATGTTTTTCATAAGTATAAGTATCTCATGATAATTTTAAAACATAATAACTTATTCCTTTATCTTCAACTATATCTCTACAAGTATTCCAATAATACCATGTGCTGATTCTAGTTTTTAAATAGTCAGTTAGGTTAGAACAATTTACTATATTTGAGCTAACTTCTTCTTTTTTTATCTCTAAAGAATTTATATTTGAATATGTAATAGTATCTCAAACACTCAGAGGATCTCCAAATGCTGATGATTTAGGAAGACTTAAATATGTTTGATCTTCCTCATCTTCTCAAATAAGTTTTTTTTCATAAGTTATAGAGTCGTCTCAAACTGTTGGAGTAGTTTTTTCATCATCGCTAGGATTTGGAACAAAGATATTTAATTGCAGTTTTGATATCTCATTTCAAGAATAAGCTTCAAATACATACTCATTTAATCCATAATCTAAAACTTTAAATTGAGATTTAGCTCTATAAACAAAAGTTTTATCTCAAGGTTTAAATTGTGATAAGGTATACTTATCAATTGGATAGTCAGAATCTCTGTTTACAAAATTTACTACTATCTTATCAATATGTGTAAGAGTTTTTCAAATTATCTCTATACTATCAACAATATTTGGTATCTTTTTGCTTAAATCCTCTAGTTCTATAAACTGCTCTGTTGTTAGTTCTTCTATACTATATGTTGGTTTAGCACTTTTTATATTAATATCGCTTGAGTCATCTACATTATCAATTTCTTCTATTCCTCAATCTTTTACAGAAATAGCATCAGTTCATGTTGAACTATTTACTCAAGTATTTGTAGAATTATTATTTATAACTCATAACTCTTTTTTTGCATCATCTAAATTGCCTTGAGCTCAAAAACACGAACTAAGCAGTAAAGTTATTATAAACAGTGACAAAATCTTTTTCATAGTATTTTTATTAAAAAATAATACACACTAATATTTTAAGAAGATTTATTTGTTTGTAAAGAAAAAATAATCCCGGGTT
>JAQVGG010000017.1 GCA_028696815.1 Candidatus Altimarinota bacterium | reverse complement strand
ATAGTTGTCATTTTAATTCTATCATAGAAAAGCAATTAGGCATATATTATTTCTTTTATTGATATAATTAGTTGTTACCAAATTATTATATCAGAAAATGTAAACCTAATTGCTGCAATTATAACAATTATTTAAAATTATATTATATTTTTTTGATGAAGGATATGTTATATCCCAATTTTTATGTGGAACTTCTAGTATATTATAACTTCATTTTTTTAAATCTATAAACTCATAATATCCACTATTGTCTGTAACTACAAATTTTTCTTTATTTTCTTGTAATTCTCAATCATGGTTTTTATCTATAAATACCTTCCGTCAAGCCATTTTTGCATTCGTATTTCAAGATATATATCAGCTTATGCTTCAAAATTTATTTCAAAAGTTTTGATTTAATTTATAATAACTTTCAATATCATAACTTCAATCATTATCACTGTCTAACTCATATTTTATTCAATCATCACTATCTACATATATCTTATCCCAATCAAAGCTATATAATTGATTAGCTCACACTGAGTCTATGCCACTTAAATTAATTATTCAACTTCAGGTATTATTAAAATCCACATAAAATATATCATAGTCTCAACTTCTACTATCATCAAAATCTATTTCTAAGTTTTCTCTATCAAATTTATAATTATCTATTTCTCATGTATTTGTCTCTACTCATGATAGTTTAGCATAATAATCTCATCATATAACTGTTAAATCATAATCTCATTTACTTCTAGATTTTACTTTTACACTTAAATTCTCTACAATTTTTGAAAAATATATCATCTTAGTACTATCATCATAAACTTCATCATCTAAGCTAGCATTAAAAGGTACAACTAATTCTGCTCAATCTATATTTTCTATTAATTCTCAGCTATTATAAGATATAGTATTTCATAATGGATCTGTTATTTCTATATCTAAGTCTCAATGAAATATATAAAGATAATCTGACGCACTAAGTCAAAAAGGAATTGATTTTTCTCAATTATTATATAAATCTTCTATATCTATTAAAGAAATTTTATCATAAGATTTCCAGTTATAATTAGTAAATTTGACATCTCAATTATCCAATATTTCTAAATATTGATTATATGAATAAATTACATCACCATACCTATTTAATACGCTTGGAAAAGATATATTATTATCCCAAAAATATATTCTATTTCACTCTACTTTATATGGAACCACAGTATGCCCAATAATTTGTCAATTTTTATTTTTTCAAGTAAATGCTAAAATATAATGTTTATCTGGAAACTCCAAAATCTTATTAGCTATATTTTCGGGAGTGTCTTTTCAGTCTATAAGTAATCTCCTAGCATGAGAACTATATTGAAATAATTGAGATCTTAAAATAGCTTTTAATGTAGGATTATATATGTCCCAAGCTCAAGTAAAAGTTGTGCTTGGTGAATCTACATTATTCCAGATATTTCAAGTTCATACTATTTCTGAAAAATCACTATCAAAATCCTTTCATGCATACTGAAACATAGAAGATGTTGCCATTCAATAACAACTTCATCATTTAAATGAATTATTAGAGTCTAATCATAGTGCAGTAAAAGCTAAGATAGCTTTTACACTTCATATTTCAAATCATGATCAAATAGATGTATCAAAAGCTTCATTAAATATATCCCATTTATTTCATGGAATAAAAGTAGTTCAATAATAAGGAAAGTAATCTAAAGCTCAAAATCAAACTCATCAATCCAAAGTTCAACCAGCAACACTCCTATTATAAAAATCATACCCATATGGATAGGGCTCAAATCCTTCGAAATAAGAAAAATCACTATTCCAAGAAGTATTGTCATCAAAATCTACTAGGTCACTTTCATTTCATTTAGTATCCACAGCTTTAGCTTTCCAGTAATAGTCTCAAGTTCATAGGTCTTCGAATGATATCACTACATCTAGGCTTCATGTATTTCAAGCTTCTATGTAACCTGTAGAGTATCATATATATTTTGAAGTAGTGAGATTTCATACTTCATAAACTTCTACAGCTAATCTGACTGGGGTATTTGTTGCTCCTGATACTGTAGCATTTAGTATAATTCATGAACCTGATTGAAATTTTCAGATTTTGTAACCTACCTGAGTTCCTGAACCAAATTCCTCTTTACTTAATTGTGGACTTTTAACTAGTTGTTTTAGATTTGATATAGTAGGTTTATTGTCACAAAATTGTTCATCATAACCGCATAAATCATAATCTTGTTTTGAGAGAATAAAAGTTCATTGTTTAATTCACTCTGTTGTTTTAGCGGGACCATTTATAGCACTACCACTTTTATTATGATAAACTCTACAAGTATAATATATCTCATAATCATCTACTGTGTGAAGCACTTCATCTACATTACATCCACGAACCCCATAACTTTTTGATGAAGACAATTGTGTACCAGATGTAGCTCATCACAGGTCTAAAATATTTTCAAAAAATCATTGTGAAGCTATATTGCCAGTAGTTGATATACTTGAATCTTTAGCATTCAATTTAACATAATAATGTATTCACCATCAAAATGGATATACTGATACCGATAAATCAGTAACTTCTTTTTTATTATCAAATGTAAAATATGTAGGACGAGAATTATAAGTAGAAGATGTTGTGTCACTATATGACTTTGGATTAAAATAATCATAGGTAACCTTAATAGCAGCACCCGTTAGAAATTCAACATCTGATATACGAGAATAAGTTGAGCAAGAAGAACCTGTATACCACCAAATAACCCGTCAATTAGCAAGAAAAACATTGTCTTGGTATTCTTTAAATATTCAATTATGATACAGTTCTGTTCTTCATACATTTCTTATTGCTCATGCTCGAGCTTCATATATTGTATAATGTTTTAAACTATATCAATTTCATAAATCCACAGTATCTATCCTATTACAATTGTTTTCTCAGCTACTTTCAATATCTACAGCATAAGAAAAACTACTTATTAATAATAATGAAAACAGAATAATATATTTAAACTTAATTACATACATAGCTTTTACCTTGTATAGGTATCTAGTCATAAAAAATAGTTAAATAATAAAAACTTTTTGAGTATATCTTATTATTTAACTATTGCAAGTTATTTATGGCTTTATTAAGCCAGTTATTAAGCATTAAACTAATCATTATACTTAATCAATATTACACTGACATTAAATTTTTGAAACAAAATTAACAATCAAAAAAGAGTCACATTTTTAAAATGAACACTTTTGTATAAGAATTTTACTTAAAAAACGAAAAATCACTACTTATTTCCTTAGCTTCATACTCTTTTTTTACCTCATCATAGTTTTCATAAAGCTTATTTAATACTCAGTTTACGATTTTTTTTGCTGTTTCCTCTCAAAATGTTTTTGATATTTCAACAGCTTCATTTATAGAAACTTTTGCTGGTATTTCCTCAGATAAGAAAAGCATCTCTGTTGCTCCTATAAAAATCGGTAATACATATGTTAAGTTCATATTTACTGGATCAAACTTTGGAGCAAACTTTTTTAATAGATCAAGTAAATATGGTTCTTTTTCTTTAATCAGTTTTTCCATTTCAACTAAATAAGCTTCATCCATGTTTCATTTAAAACTATCAATTAAAAATGATTCAGAAAAACTTACTGTATCATTTTTAATATATGAATCAGAAAAAAGCTTTTGAAAAAGATATTTTCTAGTTTTTTTACGGCTTACTTGAGACACAATAAATTAAGATAAAAGATAAAAAATAAAAGATAAAAGATAAAAAGCCACAGACTTTACAGTGGCTAACAAAAAATCTGTTATTTGTTATCTCTTAACTCTTAGTTGGATTATATTCTAGTTGTTTTTTTAGCGTTAGCTTTTTTAGCAACTACTTGTTTTCCTTTATAAACTCAGTTTTCATCAGCAAAGTGAGATAACCCAGTACCTTCTTTGTTTAACATAACTCTATCTTTTAGTTTTTTTGCAACTAATTTTATCCAGTTAGATGTTCTTCTTCTAGATCTAGATTTACTTGTCTTTTTAGTAGGAACTATTGACATATTTTCAATATTAAATTCTAAAATTTAAAAATCAATTTATTACTATGATTTTTAAAAACAAGTGGATTTTATAAATTTTTTACCAATTTGCAAATTTATTTCAAAAAAACTATCGAGTAATATGGACTTTTAAAAAAAATAGTTATAATTTAGATCAAAATAATAGAAGTAATAATAAACTATGGAAAAAATACTTATAATAGAAGATGATTTAGGAATATCTACTTCATTAAAGCTATATCTTGAAAATTCAAACTTTATAGCAGAAGTTTATAATAGTTGAGAATGAGCAATAGAAAAAATTAAAGATTTTAATCCAGATTTAATAATCCTTGATATAAATCTACCTGTAAAAAACTGAATTGAAATTTGTAAGGAAGTTAGAGATTTCTCTCAAGTACCTATAATTATGCTTACAGCTAAAGCATCAGAAAACGATAGAATCACATGATTTGACATAGGAGCTGATGATTATATAGCAAAACCTTTTTCTCCAAGAGAACTTTTAGCTAGAATAAAAGTGGTTTTAAGAAGATCAGACACAAAAGAAGAAGATACAGAAATGTTAAAATACAGAGATATAAACATAGACTTAAATAAAAAAATTGTAAAGATAGGGTGAAAACAAATAACTTTAACAAAAAATGAGTACGAACTTCTTGAAAGATTACTCAGAGAAAATTGAAAACTCTTAACAAGAGAGATACTTATGACGGAAGTACTTTGATATGATAAGTACGTATATGACAGAACACTTGATACACACATAAAAAATCTAAGAAAAAAGCTCTGAGAAGATGATATAATTCTTACTGTTAGATGAGAATGATATAGACTCAATAAATAGGAATTAGGTGACAGGTTGTAGGACGCTCGCTTTTAGGTGACCTACAACCTACAACCTACAACCTACAACCTACAACCTAATTTTTAAAAAGTGTCTTTAGCAAAAAAATTTTTAATCGTAATAATATCAAGCATATTGTTTATAGCAATAATAAATATGTTTGCTTTTTACGTGTTTTATTGAAACTATTTAAAGCTTTATTTATCAGAAAAAATCGAATCTAAAAGTGAAGTAACTATAGAGTATATTAATGAAGTAATAGAAAAACAAACTCTTGACGATATAGATAATATATTTTCAGATACCGAGATAGAGTTTTTTGAACTACTTGAAAATAGTAACTGAAAAATCGAGTTAGATAAACAAAAAAATGTAGATATAGTATTGAGCTACCTAGTAAAAAGCTGAGTTTCTCCAAAATACATTGAAGAAATTATTCCTAGCGATAATTGGTGAGAAATAGTTAAAGATTTACAAGACAAAGAAACCCCAGAGTATCGTTTCTTAAACAGATTAACAACTTCAATTATTATTACAAATTTAGTTGCATTACTTATACTTGTAATACTTATATCTATATTTGTATGAAGGACAATTCTTCCTATAAAAGAGATAACAAATAAGATTAGAAAATTAAAACCTTGAAGCACTGATTCTATTCTACACTATAAAAAAAGAGATGAAGTTTGACTGCTTATAAATGCCATAAATTGATTAAATAAGAAACTCAATATACAAAAAACTATAAGAAGTAGACTTCTTGCTGACATAAGTCACGAGCTTAAAACACCTATAACTTCAATTCAATGTTATCTAGAATGAATAAGTGATTGAGTTATAAAACTCGATAAAAAAAATCTGGCTGCCATAACTGAAGAGATGAGTAGACTTATATCTCTTGTAAACAGGATAATGAACTATGAGAGGTTTGAAAATCAAAAACTTGAACTTAATCTTGAAAATAAAGTTTTATGAGATCTAATAAAAGAAGTAGTAGAAACCCATAAGAAAAACTTAAAAGAAAATAAACAGAGAGTAAAAGTTACTTGAGACGAAAATCTCGAAAAAAGCCTTGATAAAAACTTATTTAAACAGGTAATACACAATATAGTTTGAAATTTCTTAAAATACGCTTGAATTTGAACACTACTTACAATAAATATAACTAAAAACTATATAGATTTTAAAGATAACTGAGCTTGAATTAAATCAAGTGAGATTCCATTTCTAACAGAAAAATTTTATCAATGAAACTCTGCTAAAACTTGAGATGCTAAAAAAAGATGAATCTGAGTTTGATTAAGCTTGGTTCAAAAAATAATTGATGAACACAACTGGAGACTAGATATAAAATCAGAAATATGAAAATGATTTAGTTTTAAAATCTACTTTTAATCTTCACATAATATTCACATTAAAAACTTTATTCTTTAAAAAAAAGAGTATAATAAAATTACAAATTAGGGAATCTAAACCAAAAAACAAGTTAAAGCCTTAAAACTTATTTTTCTAATAAAGATTCTCTAGTTTTTATATACATATGAAAAAAATTACATATACCTTCAAGTTATTGCTTTTGTTATCATTAACAGTATTTTTTAATACTGTATTTTGAAGTACTTGAGAAACCATAGAAGATAATGAGATTTTAATAATAAATGAATCTGATATTGAATTAAACAGCGCATACAGCTGAGAACTAAATAATATATGAGAGTTAAATAATACCTGAGTTCTTAATAATAGTTGAAACCTAAATGATCAAAATAAAACCATTAAGGAGTTAAATAGTGAAGTTAAGAGATTAGATAAAGAAAGAGTTACAGCTAACATAAAAATATATAAATTGAAATCCTTAACTAGTATAAGTGACTTTTTAAAAGATGATTTAAGTGAAATAGAAATTAGTGAACTTAAAGACATAACATATACTTATAATCAACACAAAGAGGAGCTAGAAAAAAGATTTAAAGAAGAATCGGAAAGTTTAAATGAAATTTGAAAAATTGAAAAACAATTAATTGAAAATAAAAAAGATATATATAAAGAACTCATTCCATATATAAAAAAAGAAAAATTTAAAGAATATTTAGATTTTATAAAAAATGATGTTTTAGCACTAAAAGAAACTACTCAAATTAAAGATAATACTATCAAGAAAAATATAATTCTAAAAGAAAAGGTTGAAAACATAAAAGAAAAAATTATTGAGCACAAAGAAACAATAAGTGAAAAGTTAAAAGCTCTTATTACCCTAAAAGTAAACGAAAAAGTGAATAATTTTAAGCTATCAGAAAGATTTAAAGAATTAGAATTATATCAAAAGGAAGAGTTAATAAAAAAAATGATTTATAAAACAGATGAGGTTATAGAAAGTTTGTCTCTGGTGGAATATAAAACAACTGTATTAATACAAAAAATTGAAATATACAAACTGATTAAAGAAAAACTTGAAGAATTACTATTAGAACTATAAAAGAGACTTAAATAGTCTCTTTTATAGTTATTTATTTAAATTTGGTTTTTCACTTTCATACTGTAACCTTTTAAAAAAGATAAACATAAATACTGTCATAAAAACTTCAGTTATACTTTTAGTAATAGAATTAAATATTGACATAAAAAATCAATGTATATTAGGGTTAACTAATTCTTTTAAATCAAGAGAATTTATATAGTTATTGATAATTCATAAATCTCATGATTCTATTTGCAATATATCTGAGGCTAAATTACTTCATGTATTAAAATTAAAAAGATATAGTACTGAGTTAAATAGTCATGTTATAAGTGAAAATACAATATATAAAATAAATGAAGCTAATATTACATTTCATAGTATTCTCCACCATTTTCAATCTGTAACCTTAATAGAATTTATAAAATTTTGATTTGTGAAATCATCTTCACTTACTGCTGAGATAATCGCAAATACAATCTTTAATCCTTTGTAAGCAACATATAAAAATGTAAATACAGAAAAAAGAAAAAGTAAAAACCAAAATATCCAAGCTATAGACTCATTGTTTCAAAGTAGTATAAACAAAATTCAAAATATTATAAAAAACAACGAAGGTAGTAAATACGCATATTTAAACATGTACCAGTATGTTTTGAATGATTCTATAACTCTGTTAAATCACCAGATTATGTTGTCAATAATAATAATTTCTCTATTATTATAAATTTGAACTATTGTTCTTATTAATCATAACTTAAAAGGTATATATAAGATTAAAGTAACAAATCATATAATCATAAATATAAAAAATAAATATACAATTTTATGATTAAATAATAATTCACTTAAAATACTATTTCACGCTATAATTCATAATTTTAAATCTAAAAAAAACTGATCTCCTAAAAATATAATAAACATAAAAGTTAAAATCGAAAAAAATAACGAAAAACTAAAAAAGTAAATAAATATAGGTAAAAATAGCGCTTTAAATGATTTTACAGAAAACTGAAATGATTGTTCAAATCTATCAAAAAAATCTTTTTTTGGTACCAACATAAAAGAATTATAAAAAATAAATTGCAATATGTACAGTATGCATTATAATAAAAAACGCTAAAAAATAAATTTATTTTTTTACTTTTATACTATGTATGATTTAGGTTCTTCTGCTAGCGGTATAATATCTGCTATAAATAGTTTATGGATAGTGTTATATTTCCTTCAAGCTTGGGGATTGTATATGATAAATATAAAACTTTGAGAAAAACATGCCTGGGTTTCATTTGTTCCAGTAATACAAATATATAATTATTTTACTGCTTCAAGAAAACCATTTTTAGAATATTTAGTTTATCCTGTTTTAGCATTAATTGTTGGTTTTGTACTTTCATTTTTTACTTTTGGTATTTCTATACTAATAGCTTATATATATGCTCTTGTAATGTGGATTAAACTACTTCATGCTATATCTATTAGAACAAATAAATGAGTATGGACGACTGTAGGTTTTATATTTATTCCATTTATCATGTTTCCAGTAGTTTGATATAAATTATGAGAATCTAACACTACTGTGGTTGAAACTTCTAAAGAAGAAAAAACTGAACTATAAAAAAAAATATCTTTTCCAAATTGGAAAAGATATTTTTTTTATTTCAATCTAACTCTAATAAATTCATTTAACTTACTTATCTCAATTAACTCTTGTTCCATACTATCTCTATATCTAACAGTAACCTTTCAAGCATCATAATTTTCTGAGTCTATAGTTACACAAAAAGGTGTACCTATCTCATCAAATCTAGCATATCTCTTCCCTACACTTCAAACATCATCATATTCACAAACAAAATCTTCAGCAAGTTGTTTAAAAATAGGTTTTGCTATATCACTTATCTTTTTTACAACTGGTAAAACTCAAACTTTAATCGGAGCTATTTTCGGATCAAGTTTTAGATAATTTCTAGTTTCTTCTCATTTTTGCTCAATAGTATAACTATCAATCAAAGTAACTAAAAAAAGTCTAGTTAACCCCACAGACGGTTCAATAACATAAGGTATATATTTTTTATTATTTACTGGATCGAAGTAAGATAAATCTTGTTTTGACTCTTTCATATGTGCTTTTAAATCAAAATCAGTTCTATCAGCTATACCCCAAAGTTCTCACCAACCAAAAGGAAACATGTATTCTATATCAGTTGTAGCATTACTATAATGAGAAAGTTCATCAGCTTCATGATCTCTAAACCTTAGGTTTTCTTCTTTGATTTTTAGTGTATCAAGTAAAAATTCTCTACATGCTTGTTTCCACTGCGCATGCGTTTCTAAATCTTTTCCTGGTTCACAGAAATACTCTATCTCCATTTGTTCAAACTCTCTAGTTCTAAATATGAAATTACCTGGAGTTATTTCATTTCTAAATGCTTTACCAACCTGAGCAACTCCAAATGGTATTTTTCTTCTAGAACTTCTAAGTATGTTAGCAAAGTTTACAAATATACCTTGAGCTGTTTCAGGTCTAAGAAATATCTCAGCTCCAGTATCATCAGTAACTCATTGATGTGTTTTAAACATCAAGTTAAACTTTTTAGCGTCAGTCCAATCTCAAGATTCTCAAGTATTTGGGTTTTTTACAGATTCTCATCTCATCACTTCAGTTTGTTTTTCTAAAGACCAAGATTCTGGTACTAAGTTTGAAACTCAGTATTTATCCTGAAGAGTTGATGCTTTATCTCACATTTCACTTATTAATTCTTCAAGTAATTTATCAGCTCTAAATCTTTCTTTTGTATTTTTATCATCAATTAAAGGATCACTGAATCCTCACACATGCCCTGAAGCTACCCAAACTTGAGAGTTCATAAGTATAGCTGCATCTTGCAACATCATATCATCTCTTTTTTGAACAAACTCTTTTATCCAAAGATTTTTTATGTTTTCTTTTAGAAGAGATCCATATGGACCATAATCCCAAGCATTAGCTAGTCATCCATATATTTCTGATCCTTGAAATACAAATCATCTATTTTGACATAGATTTACTATTTCTTTCATACTAACATTACTCATAAGACAATATTAAAAAATAATATAATTTTTTATCAAAAGAAAAAGACCCTAAGAAGACATTTCTTTTGAAAGATATTGTCTCCAGGGTCTTTTGATTTTAAAAGACGGTTCCACCCGGAAGTTTTCACTTTTGTAAAAATATTTTCTAAAACACGGGTTCCAAACCGGTTTTTTATGTCAGAAAATAACTTACCTATAGCCAATTATAATTTTTATTTTGTTTTGTCAAACTTACTTTTCTAACTTCAAGCTTTCTTTATGAATTCTCTCCCAGATATCTATTACAAAATCTTCTGACAGTCATAACTCTTCTCACACAAGTATATTCTCAGTTAATAGTTTTTTCCATCTATCAGCTTGTAAAGTCTCTACAGAGTTTTCTTTTTTTAGTTTTCCTATTTCTTTAACTATTTCAAATCTCCTATGAAAAAGATACAGAAGCTCTTTATCTAAAGTATCTATTTGTTCCCTATAGTTTTTAAATAAAGCTTCAAATTCCATATTTTTTATTTTTAATTCTTAATTCATTCAGGCCTCATCAGAAAACAGTTTTTTACCTGTTTCTTTTTCTAAAACTTGGATAGAAAAATCAGCAACTTCAAATACCCAACCTCTTGTAGCTTTTGTATCATAGTCAGTAAATCTGTCAACTATTCACTTAGAAACAGCAAAGTCAACTATTTGCTCTTGCCATCCTTTCGGATTAGTAGTATCATAACTGTAATCAAATCAGATTGCTTTTATAAGCATACCCAAAGTTTCAGCTTTAGTTATATAGTCTTCTGGTCTAAAATTCTCATTTTTTGCTATCAGATTATTTTCTACAAGTGGTTCTACATTTACACAAGCCCAAGAGTTTGGTTTTGTAGCACTTAGATCTTTAAACATATTTTTACAAGAACCATTTTTTGGTACTCTAGCAACTCATCTAGTAACAGCCGCAATCTCTTGTCTTAAAACATTTTGATCTAAGTTATAAGCACTTGGGTTAGTTGAATTATTATTTATAATTCATTTATTTGCTAAGCTATTTGCTGCATCTAATTGTGTAGAAGTATAAGCAAATGCGCTTGTTGCACATAGTCCTAAAGTAAGAACTACTGCTAATATTTTTTGTTTAGTATTCATGATATATATATAGTTAATAAATAAAACAGATAAATTATAACCTTATATTTTCAAAATCAAACTAAAAATAAAGAAAGGCACTTATCAAAATCAAAATATGTTTTATAAATAATTTACACTCTCAAGTTTTCTAAAGCTTGTATTCTATCATCTAAATCAGGATGACTTGAAAATAAAGCAAAAAATCATTTTCTTTTTTTAGTACTTATCATCATAGCTGCAAGTTTTGAGTCATCACTTGATGCTAAAGCTTGCATATTTTTCAATGCTTGTAATCATGCGATCATTTTTTCTTTTCAAACAAATTTTGCACTTCATGCATCAGCTCTAAACTCCCTATATCTGCTAAATGCCATAGCTATAAGGGAAGCAAATATTCCAAAAACTATCTCAAGAGCTATAACTATACCATAATAAGCAAAACCTCATAGGTTTTCATTTCTAGATCTAACTACTTCAGCTATTACTCTAGCAAAAAATATAACAAAAGTATTTAAAACTCATTGTAGTAGAGTCATAGTAACCATATCTCCATTAAGTACGTGAGCCATCTCATGAGCAACAACTCATTCTATTGCATTTTTATCCATCATATCTAATAATCAGCTTGAAACAGCCACTAGAGAGTTATTTTTACTTGGTCAAGTTGCAAATGCATTTGGATCTTTTGACATATATATACCCACCTCAGGCATCTTGATTCTATTTCTCTCAGATAACTCTTCTACTACTTGCCAAACAAGTTTTTCTTTATCATTTAGATTATTTAATTTATCTCTTCAAATAATCTGAACATTATAAGCTTTTTTAGCCATCCATTTTGACATAAAAAGACTTATAAAGCTTCATGTAAATCAGAAAATAAGAGCAAATATAAAAAGTCCAGTATAGTTAGCACCATAAGCAGTAATTGAAAATCAAAATACAGATTCTAAAATAGCTAAAACTATAGTAACAAGCACTATAATCGCCAAATTCATTGCTAAAAATAAAAATATTCTTTTAAACATAGTTTTTAAATTTTTTAATAATAAACTATACTCCTAAACTCATCTGTCATCATCAAGTTGAGTGTACAGATTCGTGATTTTTTACTCATTTAGATATAAACATAGAAAGTATTTCTAAATCATATTTCAGATTATGAGCAATCAGTATTTTATCCATCTTTATAAAATTTTCAACAAATTTTATAAAATTAACATCGTCTACTTGAGGTCATTTGTGTAGTCTATTTATATAGTAGATATGCTTATCATCTAGGTAAATACTAAGTCAAACTAGTTCAGCTTCAATTATATTTAAAGATGTAGTTTCTGTATCAAAGACTACTTCATCGTATTTTGATATAGTTTTTTCTAACTCATCTAAGCCTTGTTTATCTCAAATAATATTTACTTTTAATCATAAATCGTCCCATTTAGATAATTTTTTTGTTTCTTCGTTTAATAAACTGTTAAACTCCAAGCTTCTAAAGTAGTCTTTAACATCATCATTAAAAATCTTTTCTGGATGAAAAGCAAAATTATTTAAATTAAAATCTTTTATCTCTATATCGCAAGCGATAGTTGCTAATTTCTTACTAATAAAAGCAACATCTTTTGAAGATAAAAGCCTCTCATAAGTTTTTCATTTAAATACTGACTGAACTGATTTATCTAAATCATCTACAATTAGCTTTCAAGCTTCTATCTTATCTACTGTTTCAAATATATCTTCAACTCATCAGATATAATTAATCAAATCCACAGCTTTTTTAGGTCAAAATCATTCAATTCCTGGTATATTATCAGATTTATCTCAGATAATAGCAAGATAATCTATAATCATACCGCTATCTATTCAATACTTTTCTCTTGTTTCTTCTGGACCAAACTTTTGCTTCTTCATAGTATCATATATTTTTACATTTTTTGATACTAGAGAGTATAGATCTTTATCTCAAGTAAGTATATCTATTTCATAATCTCTATTATTTCATAATTTAGAAACAAGTGTTCAGATCACATCATCAGCTTCACATCAATCTATCTCAACTATAGGAACTCACATAAGAGTTATCATATGCTCTATATCACCTATTTGAGCTCTTAAATTATCAGGCATCTTATCCCTTGTAGCTTTATAATCAGCATATAAATCATGACGGAAGTTTTTTCATTTCGCATCTCTTATAAAAATCAGATAATCAGGATTTTCATTTATAAGTTGACCTACAAAAAACTTAGCCATACCAAAAACAGCATTTACAATTTTTCAGTCTTTTGTACTAAACTCAGGAAGAGCAAAAAACATACGATAAATGAAATTGTTTCAGTCAACTAGATATATTTTTTTAGACATAGAGAAAATTAATTTTATTAATCATAGTTTACTACTAAGCTAAAAAATGTAAAGAAAATGTTTGACAAAAATAAGCAAAAGTATAAGATAAAATTTATCTATCTCTAGCCAAGATAGATTTGGGGAATGTAGGATGGCGTCCTACGCTTGTACAAAAAGGGGAAGTTAGAAACATGAGCAAGAAAACAAAAGACGGAGAAGGCGAGGTCAAAGTTGTAATATGCGAGGGTGGAGTACGATCCGCATCAAGAATCAAAGATAGTATTGCGGATGGGGATCCACACGCAACACGGATTTTCGCAAACGGCAACGTTGACGACTCCTTGTCTGAGTTGAACTTTCGCACTCCTGGCGGTGCCATGGGAACAGATGTCCTCGTCTGATCTCAACTCATGAAAAGAAGAGGGCCGCGTAAGCGGTCCTCTTTTAAAGTAATAAATTTTTATATGTAAATTACAAACTATCTCAAAAAGTATCTTTATATAACTCTTTTAACTCATCCCAACTTAGTTTATGATTTTGAGCTCAAGTAGTTCAAGTTGAAACTGATGCAAGTACTGCTCAGATCTTAGCAGATTTTTCTATATCAAATCAATCATTTAATCATTTTACTAAACCTGCTCTATATGCGTCTCCAACTCAAACCGTGTCTTTTAGATTTGGATTTGATACTCATGGAACTTCTATCATGTTATAGTGTTTATCAAAAATCTTTGATCCATTAACTCCATAAGTTATTATTATATATTCAAATAAACCTATCATTTCTTCGTCATTTTTTTCAGCTTTATTTTTTAGTATTTCATATTCATCACTGTTTACAACTAGTATATCAGTATTTCACAAACATATATCTAAATCTGCTTTACTCATGTTTTGTATTTGTTCTCCTGGTGCAAAAACAGTCTTGATTCATGCTTTTTTATAGATTGATAAAAAACTTTTCATAGCTCCTACTTCAAAACTTGATACTACTATATAGTTAACATTGCTTAATACATTAAGTTTTAATTCATTACCTAAGGCTGTTGCTCATAAAAAATACGAACTTACTTGAGCTCAACTTGAGTCAGAAATAATATATGATCTTGAGGTCAATAAATCATTTGCTTTATAGATATTATCTAGATTTACTGTACTTATTATAAAATCTGAAAACTCAAAATCAGTTCACACACTACTAAATAAAACAGATTTTCATCAAAGTAATGCTATATTGTAAGAAATATTTAAACCAGATCATCCTGATTCTTTTTTTAAATCATCTACGTTATATGCTGTTTTAGAACATTTTTCTACATCTCATCAAAAAACTTTTTTTAAATCATTTGAACAAGACATTATATTGTCATATGCAATAGTTCATAGCACTACTATTTCACCCATGGATTTTTTAGTATTAAAATATATTTAAAATATAATAGCATATAAAGCAAAAAAATCAACTCTAAAAAACTTGATAAATAAATATAAAAATAGATAATACTAATAATTATTTTAAAAAATAAGTAGCAAAAATAAAAATGTGATTAAAAATATTTAAACTAAGTGAGAAAATACAACTTACATCTGATGTATATGAAATAATATTTGAAACTGAAGAAAATCTAAGTGCTAAACCATGACAGTTTGTAACATTTATACTTGATAAAATTGGTTGAAGAGCTTACTCTATACTAGAAATAAATTGAAACAAAGTAAAGCTAATAGTTAAAAAACGGGAAACAAAAGACTGATGAAGATGATGAAGTAAATTTATCTGTGAATTAGAAATCTGAGACACTCTAAAATGAGTCTGACCAGCATGACATTTTTTACTAAAAGAAAGCAATAAAAACAAACTGTTTATCTGAACTTGAGTTGGTTTAGTGCCACTTTATAATCAAATAAATTGAAGCTTAGAAAAAAAACAGTGAGCTAAATTAAAACTGCTTTTTTGAGTAAGAACAAAAGCAGATATATTTTATGAAGATAGATTTAAAAAAATAAAAGAAACTAATCCTAATTTTGATTATAGTATATCTCTTAGTAGAGAAGATATATCTTGATACCACAGCTGATACACAACAGATTTAATAGATAATGAAACAGTAAAAGAATTTGAAGAATATTATCTTTGTTGAGCACCAAGTGTAGTTGACTATGCAGTTGAGAAACTAAAAAGCTTATGAGTAAGCGAGGAAAATATATTTTATGAGAAATATTAAAAGCCTACAACACAAAATCTAATATTTGAATACTATTATTTATAGCTATATCATTATCATTTTCATCTGTTAATACTTTTAAAACAGAACATTTATCAAGTTTATTTTCCTGTTTTGAGATTTTCAAAATATGATATGCTTCGTTATCAACTATATCCGCAACAAAATCAGTTCACAAATTATCTCTATCTTTAAAATCATTAATAGTTAAACATATTCAGTTTAAAATAAGTCAAAACTTGGTTAAATCATAATTTTCTCAAACAGCATAATTTAGAAAAATTGGTTCTGCTCCTTGTAAATCTAAAAATGTATTTGGGATATAGATATCTCATACTTGAGCGTCAATAGTATGAATAGCTTTTGCAGTTCATACATTAACAAGCTTAAAAATATCATAATTTTCAAATAAATAATCTAGTCATTTAGTTAGATTATCTATTCATATGGAAGAGAAAAGTAAAACAACTTTTTCTTTTTCTTTATCATCTCAAAGTCTAGTTCACTCAAAAACTTCTAATCATTGTGCTGAAATTTGTGTTAAATTATATTTTTGAATAATAAATTTAGCTTGAGACTCATTAGTAGTGATAATTGCTTTTGTTAATAGCATAAGTAAATTGGTTATATATAAAATATTTATAGAAAGATAGTAGTAATAGTTTTTTATTTGTAAAATCTTTTTTAATATATTTATAGCTTTACTTTTTACATTATTTTTTTAATATACTTTTGATTTTATAATTTTAACTATTATAGATTTTGGACTCAAATCTAATACTTATATTTTCTTTTTGAATAGCAACTTTTTTGCTTGGTTATCTAGTAACTCCATTTTATATAAATTTTTTAGTAGAGTATAAACTAGGTAAACAGATAAGAGAAAATGCAGCCATATGAAAAGCAACGGAATTTTTAAAACTACATAAGAAAAAAGCATGAACACCAACTATGTGATGAGCTATAATACTAATTGTAGTATTTTGAATGGTTTTAGCTAGTCTATTGTTACAAGCTACTTGAATCATAAACAATTCACTACTTAATCAAAGAGAGACTTATTTAAGCTTATTTACACTTGGTACAGTCTGAATGCTATGAGCAATAGATGACCTTATGAATATAAAATGAATCTGAAGAACAAAGTGACTTTCAGCAAGATTTAAAATATTTTGGTTACTTGTATTTGCAACTCTATGAGCTTTATGGTTTTATTTTAAACTTGGATGGTGAGATATATGATTAAACCTAGGATTTGTTCATGATTTGAGTCTCGGATTATGGTTTATACCCCTATTTATATTTGTAATAATTGCATCAGCAAATAGTGTAAATATAACAGATTGACTTGATTGACTAGCTTGATGACTGCTGCTTTTTGCATACGCAATATATGCTTATATCACATTTGACCAATGAATGTTTCTACTTTCAACACTTTGTGTAAGTATTATATGAGCACTGATTGCATTTTTATGGTTCAATGTAAAACCAGCTAAATTTTATATGTGAGATGTATGAAGTCTAGCACTTGGTGCAAATCTTTGAATTATGGCAATGTTAACTAATACAATTTTTATACTTTTTATAGTTTGAGCGATATTTATATTTGAAACAATAAGTGTAATTATGCAGTTAACAAGCAAGAAATTTAGAAACTGAAAAAAGATATTTAAAATAGCCCCTTTTCATCATCATCTTGAAGCTATTTGATGGAGTGAAGAAAATGTAGTTTTTAGACTTTGGCTTATCTGAATTATACTTTCAGTATTTGGAATAATGTTTTATATATTACAAAAATAGATTATGTGATTTAAAATGTTAAATGAAGAATTTGTTTGTGAAAACTGTTCTAAACAAATTATAAAACATCCTGAGGGATCAGCTAGAAACCACTGTCCTTTTTGTTTGTATTCTAAGCACTTAGACAAAGATTTTCCTGGAGACAGATCCTCAGATTGCGGATGACTCATGCAACCAATCTGAATAGATAACAAAAAAAACAAATGATGGATGATAAAACATAGATGTTTAAAATGTGGAAAAGAGATACTAAACAAAGTGGCTCCCGATGATAATTTTCTAGAATTTATCCAAAAAATAAACAAAAATACAATTTAACTTTTATAGTTTACGGTAAGCTATTCAAAAACATGCTAAACCTAACCCCATTTCTACAAAAATATTTCTCTCCAGATGAGCCTATAATACTTGCCTGTTCTACTTGACCAGACTCTATGTTTTTGTTGTATAAGATCCTTGAAACTAGCTATAAAGATAACTTAGTAGCTTGTTATTTCAATCATAAACTTAGACCAGAATCAGATAGTGAAGAAAAGTTTTTAGAAGATTTAGGAAAAAAACATGGTTTCAAAGTTGAGATTGCAGAAGCTGATATCAAAAAAATCCAAAAACTCTATCCAAGTAAGAGTATTGAGGAGCTTGCTCGTGAAAAGAGATACGCATTTTTTGATGCAATACTTCATATCTACAATGCTAAACACATACTTACTGCGCATCATCTTGATGACAAACTAGAAACATTTTTATTTAATTTGTCTCGTGGTTCAAAACTTACTTGACTTATCAATATGACAGAATCATCTGGAGCTATTCTTAGACCATTATTAGATATAGAAAAAAAAGATATATTAACTTATCTTGAAAAAAATAAACTTCCTTACACAATTGACTCTACAAACGAAGAAACTGAATTTACAAGAAACTATATCAGACATGAAATACTTCCAAAATTTGAGAGATTAAACAGTAACTATAAACAAAATATAAACAACATTATAAATTATTTTGAAGACCTAAAAAGCTTCATAGATGAAGAAGTAAAAAATTTCCTACAAAAATTTTCTAGTGAAAAGTTAAAAGTCAAAAGTGATAAGTACTTTTGAATAAATGAGTTTAATTCCCTATCACCTTTCCTACAAAAAGAAGTTATCAGGTATATCTATTACATATCTAATTGAAACTCAACAATTTGACTTAGTGAGGCAAATATAGCAGAAGTTATTAAATTTATAAACTGAAAATGAAATAAAACAGTAAAGCAGATAAGAAATATGAAGCTAAAAAAAGATAATAAAATTATTTTATACTAAAAAATACAAATTAGTAAATAGCTAAAAGTTTGATTTTTTAGATTTATGACTAAAATATACGAACTTAAAAATTAAAAAAATAATCATGTCACGAATAGTAAAGGTAGTAATAACTACCCTAATATTTGTTATTTCTTATTTCAACCTTAATAATATAGCTTCAGCTCAAGATGGCGCTGATAAGTATTTTATTGTAACTGCTTATTACTCTCCCCTACCTGATCAAAAACACTATACCACAGGTAGTTATTGATGAGATTTAAAATTAAATTGAAAAGGACACACAACAGCTTCATGAAAACCAGTAGAAGTTTGACTTTTAGCTTGACCATCAAATTATCCATATGGAACAAAAATTTACTTTGATTGATTTTGAGTTTGAGTAGTTGAAGATAGATGATGAGCAATTGTAAAAGCATGAGTTAGTTGATATGAACATGATAGGATAGATATATGGATGTGATATGGAGATGAGGGACTTATGAGGGCAAAAAAATGGTGAAAAAGAGTATTGAAGTGAGAAATAGTTAATCCTAGTAGTGAAGTGACATTGAGATTTGCAGATAATGTTATGAATTGATATGAAGACTTATGAGTTGTATGACCAGAGTCAAGTACAGAAGAAATAATTAAACTGCAAGAATTATTTACGAGACTTGGATACTATAAAGAAGAAATAGATTGAAGCTATGAAAAGATAAAAGATGAACTACTTACTTTTCAAAAGCAAAATAAAATAATAAACAGTGAATCTGATTGGTGAGCTTGATATTTTTGAGATAAAACTAAATTAGCTTTAATTAAAAAATGTTGTCCTAATCCACTAGTAGAAGAGGATATTAAACCTGAGATAACCGAAATAGATGAAAAAGTAAAAATTATTATGGATTATGGGGAATTAACACTGAAACCTGAATCAAACATTGAAGACATAAAAAAAGTTCAAGAGTTGTTTACTAAACTTGAACTATACTCAGGAGTTATAGATGGCAACTATGAAACAATAAAAGATAGTTTGATTTCTTTTCAAAAAGAAGTTTGACTCGTAGATCATGAGGATGACTGGTGAGCTTGATATCTATGAGATAAAACAAAAGCTATGCTTATAACATACTTTGAGGACAAAGCAAATAGAAGAGAAATAGCATATAACTTAAAACAGAGTGAAATAGAAAAACTAAAAACCATTACAAGAAAAATATCAATTTACTTAAAACAAAAAGCAAAATGAAATAAAACTAAAGAAATAGTATTAAAAAATAATTTTATTGAACAAATAGATACTCTAAAAGACAAAACAAGCAACACAAAGCTCAAAAATAGGTTATTATATATAAAAGAAAATATATAGTAAAAAAGAAATATAGTAATTGTAAAGCTATATTTCTTTTTTTTGTGGCTTAGATATGCTAAAATAATTATATAATTTAAAAATAAAAACAAAAAATGAAAAAAATCTTTAGTTTATTTATTATATCTTCCCTATTTTTAGCAGTACTTCCAGGTGAAAGTTTTGCTGAAAGTGAAGAAAATTATTTTATTGTAACAGCATATTACTCACCATTACCAAACCAAAAAGCATACTTAAAATGAAATTATGAAGCTGAAAAAATACTTAATTGAGAAGGTATTGCTGGAGCATCTGGAAAAGAAGTATTTTCATGAATGCTAGCCGCTCCAAAAAGCTACAACTTTGGTACTAAAATATACCTAGAATGATTATGAGTTTGAGAAGTTGCTGATAGATGATGAGCTATAGTAAATGCATGAAAAAGAGGATATGAACATGATAGAATAGATATTTGGGTATGATATGGTGATGAATGACTACAAAGAGCACTATATTGGGGTAAAAGAAAAGTAAAATGATATATAGTTGATTCAAACAAGGATGTAAGTCTAGACTTTAGCAAACTACCTGCTCCATCATGGGCAACAAAATGATTAAGTACAACTCCAAAAATTTTTACTATCTGATTATGAGTTTGATGAAGTAAAACTTACATAACTCAATTACAGGATTTTTTAAAAAGGCTATGACTATACACTTGAGAACTAGACTGAGTATACAATAATGAGCTTATAGATGTGATACATAAATTTCAATTAGATAACTGATTAATTGAACCAGGGGAATTATATTGAGCATGATACTGGGGAAAAACAACAAGAGATCTAATACATAAGATGTATTTAAATTGAGAATTTGATCCAGAAAACAATGAAAATTCACAAGAAGAAAAATCAACTCAAGAAAACCAAGAAAAAAGTGAAGAATTAGCAATATTTAACAATCCAGTAGAGACAAAAGAAGAAATTATTCTACTACAAACTATATTAACAAACTTGTGATTATACTCAGGAGCTATAAATTGATTATATAATAATGATTTAGAGGATACAATTACAAAATATCAACTTGAAAATAAATTAATAGCAAAAATCTGAGATGCCGGGACTTGATACTTTTGACCAAAAACTAGAGCTGCTTTAAAAGAAGATTATGAAGAATATTTAAAAGAAAAAGAACTTGAAGAACAACTTAAAAAACAAGAAGAAGCAAGAAGAAAAGAACTTGAAGAAAAATTTAGAGAACTAGAAAATATGGCTTTAAAAGAAGCAGAAAAAAAAGTAGATTCTATCTGAACTCCAAGTATATGAGAAGTTTCACCTAAAGTTAGAGAATTACAAGTTTTACTTAAAGAACTATGATACTTTGAATACAAGGATACTGCTATATTTTGACCTGTTACTATGCAAGCCTTAATAAGTTATCAATTAGATAAAAGTATAATAGAAAATGAAAATGATAATTGAGCTTGAGTTTATGGACCTAAAACAAAAGAGAGCTTAACAATTGATTTAAAAGAAAAATTTCTTCAAGAAAAACTATTAGAAAATGATGAACTAGCAGAATTAAAAATTGAAATAAAGTCAGAAGAAGAAAAAGAAATATCAGCTGTAAATGAAACTACTTTCTAACAAAAAAACGAAGCTTTGCTTCGTTTTTTTACTCTCCTGCTCAAACTACAACTTTTGCATGTCTTAAAACTCTTCCATCTAACATATATCATTTTTCAAACTCATCTGCAATTATTCACTCTGGCTTACCTGGAACTGTAGTCATTACATCATGTTTATCTGCATCAACTTCATGTCATATAGATTCAAAAGCTTTAACTCACATACTCTCTAAATCTTTTCTTAGAGTTTTTTCAAGCGTTACAACTCATTCATATAATACTCAAGATCTCATGTCTTCTGGCGTATTTTTTACAATTCTTTCTAAATCATCAATTCTTGGTAAAATTTTTTTTAATATATCTGATTTCAAAAAAAACATCATATCTGACTTATCTCTTTCTACTCTTTTTTTAAAGTTGTCATAATCTGCTTGTTGTCTTGCTAGTGCATCTTTTAGTCTAGCAACTTCACTATCTTCTCAAGTAACAGCTTCCTCAAGACGCCCTTCATTTATCTCACCAGAATCTCAATCTTGTTCTTCAATCTCTTCAACTTCTTCTTGCATTTCTTCAAATAAGTCTTTTTCCTCTTGTATATCTTTATCATGTTTTGTCATAGTTTTTTATCTTAGATTTTAAAATTGTTATTTAGATATAAAGTATATATTTTTAAAAAAAAATTCAAGTAGAAAACTTTACTTTTTTTACTTAAAAGTTAAACTCTCTTAAAATAGTATTTAAACTAAATAAGCTATGAAAATAATATCTTGGAATGTAAATGGAATAAGAGCAGTGGCAAAAAAGTGATTTAGAGAATTTGTAGAAAAAGAATCCCCAGATATTCTATGTATTCAAGAAACAAAGGCATTTGAGGATCAATTTGTAAAAGATATATGAGAAATTGAGGGATATAGACATATATGGCATACAGGTAGTAGACCTTGATATGCTGGAACAGCTATATTTTACAAAAGTAATTTAAAAATCATTGATACAAAAAACAATTTTTGAGAACTAGATCATTTTCATGACGATGGTAGAGTTACAGAATTAGAGTTTTATTATACAAATTGAGATAATAAAAAACACCATATAATTTTACTAAACTGATATTTCCCCAATGGAGGAACAAGAGCTGATTGAACAGAGATGATTAGTTATAAACTAGAATTTTATGATCACTTAATAAACTATACTAGAAAGAAAAAATCTGAAGGTAAAGACATAATAGTAACTGGAGATTTTAATATTTGTCATGAAGAAATAGATATAGCTAGACCAAAAGAAAACCAAAATTCTATCTGATTTTTACCTATAGAGAGAGAAAAAATCTGAGAGTTTATAGATGATTGAAACTTAGATGTTTGGAGATATACATATCCGGATAAAGCTGATGTGTACTCTTGGTGGAGTTACAGAGCTTGAGCTAGACCTAGAAATATTGGGTGGAGAATAGATTATTTTATAGTAAACAAAAACTTAATAAATAAAGTAAAATCTATAAATTATTTAACAGATGTTATGTGAAGTGATCATTGCCCAGTAAAATTAGAGTTAAAATAAAACATATGAATAAATTTGAATCTAAATTTTTTGATAAATATATTCCAGAATGACATACTATAAAAACTATAATTCATGAGCATTGGATAAAGATAGTTAATAGTCTAGTATTATCTTTTTGAATGGCTGTTTTTGTGCCTACAATGGTTTATTATTACTCAGGTAGAATACAAGAGCTAGTTCCCTTTTATGCTTTTGAAATCTATTTGATAGTTATCTTTTTTAAAATACTTTACGATATATTTGATTGGTACAATGATGTATGGATAGTAACTGATAAATGAGTAGTAGACCTTGATTGGGCTCTTTTCAAAACAAATATGAAAACTGTAAATTATGAAAATATAGAGTGAGTTGAAGTAGAGCAAAACTCTATCTGGGATAAGATACTTAGGAAATGAAACCTTGTGATACACAAGATATGAGATGATGTATTTATGCTTGAAGATGCTAGAATCCCGTACAAAGCATTAAATGAAATAGAAAAAACCAGAGAAGAAATAAAAGAGCTTGGGGAAGATGAAGAAGATAAATTTGATATGGTTATGGATACTTTAAGTTGAGTAGTTAAAGAATATCTTTGAAAAAACTGATTTCCAAGAAGATGAGAATCAGCAGATGATTTCAGAGAAGAGCTTTTAGAAAAATCAAAATCAAAAAGTTGAACTATAGATTTAAGGTAGGAGTTGACAGAAAAAATAATTTATATATATTCTAAATTACTATAATTATAGTGGGAGGAATTTTGTCATGATCTGTGACGAAAAGCTGAAAGAAATTACTGAGCTGGAAGCATACATTGTTCACTTGAACAAATTGCTTGATGATGCTTCTCATCTCATAAAAGAACTCACTGATGAGAATAGTTTGCTTGAACTTCAGGGGGTATTAGGAAGGTTACAAGAAGAACTTGAAATTAAGGTATTGGAAATTGATAGATTAAAGCTTGAAAATGCAAGTCTTCATCGCCAACTTAATGCACTAAGGCAAGGTAAAGTAAGTATGAAACATGTCAAACGTAGTGGTACTAATATAAACAATGTAGTATCCATTACGAGTGGCAAAAGCTAATCCTGATAAGCCACCCTGAAATAAGGGTGGCTTAAAAATTGTTTTTGTATATAATTATAAAAATAAGCTGCTTAATTATGTCAAATACAATAAAAAACATTCTTAAACAAATCCCAAAAAATCCATGAGTTTATCAGTTTTATGATGAGTCATGAAAGATAATTTACATATGAAAATCTGTAAATCTTTTTTCTCGTGTAAACTCATATTTCAATGGAAAATCAAAACTAAACTTTGCCAAGAAAAAGATGGTGAATCAAGTAGCTGATATAAAAACTATAGTTACAAATACTGAAACAGAAAGTTTAATGCTTGAAAGCAACTTAATTAAAAACTACAAACCAAAATACAATATATTATTAAAAGATGATAAAAACCATTTATACATAAAAATAACTGACTGAGATTATCCTAAAATACTTAGAACTAGGATAAAAACTAAAAGTTGAACTTATTTTTGACCGTATGTTAGCTCTGCAAATGTGGATAGACTATTAAAAATAATAAAAAAATTTTTCTGATATGGAGTGTGAGAACATAATTTTTTTATGAATAAATGATGATATAACCTTGATAAATACTTATTTAAATGAAATCATATAGATAAAAAAGATGAGAGTATAGAGTACAATAAACAGATAGATAAAATAAAATTATTTTTAAAATGAGATTATAAAGAAGTTATAAAATCACTTGAGTTAGATATGAAGCAAAAAGCTCAAAATTTAGAGTTTGAAAGAGCTACAATTATAAAAGAAAATATTGAAGCGATAAAATCACTTGATGATTATCAAATAGTAAAAGAACAACTAATCTGAGATTATGATATAGTAAATTATCTAGATAAGTATGGTAAAAAGTATATATGACTTATACAGATAAGGGAAAACAAAATTATTTCTTACTTCAACTATGAGGTAGAGTCTAAACTATGAGAAAATAAAGAAGATATTTTAGTTGCTTTTATTGAAAGGTTATTTGCTGAAAATCAGTTAACAAACATAAGTGTGAAATACATATCACCTATAGAATTAGAAACTGAAAATTCAAAACTTCAAACTCTTATAGAAACGCCAAAAATCTGAATAAAAGCTGATTTATTAAAACTTGTTTACAAAAACATATATGAGTTTGCTCATAAAAAACACTTGGATTCTTTAAGTACAAAATGATTTAGTAAACAAACTATGAAAAGTTTACTTGATATACTATGATATAAGCAGATTAACAAAGATATATTATTTGAGTGTAATGACATATCTCATATATCATGAAGTCATACAGTCGCTTCACGCTCAATTATAGAAAACTGAAAAAATAATACTTCTAAATATAAAAAATTTAACATAAAAACTCTAGAAAATTGAAAAATAGATGATTTTGGAAGTATGAAAGAAATAATGACTAGGAGATTAAAAGAAATAGAAAAAACATGATTTATACCTGACCTCATAATAATTGATTGATGAAAATGACAATTAAGTAGTGTGATGAAAATAATAGAGACCTCACCCCTAGCCCCTCTCCTTAGAGGAGAGGGGGATAAAAAATTACAACTAGTATCTATTGCTAAACGTGAAGAAGAGTTATTTTTACCATACCCTCCCCTTAATCCCCTACCTAGTAAGGAGGGGAAACATAATACTATTCTCCCTATTAATAAGGGGGAGCTAGAGGGGGGCTTTAAAAGAGTGCTTCTAAATAAAGAAAGTAGCGAGCTTAGGCTTGTTCAAAAAATCAGAGATGAAGCTCATAGATTTGCAATAACTTTTAACAGAGCGAAAAGAATTAAATCTATGAAGAAAAATATTTTAGAAAGCTTGCCTTGAATCTGACCAAAAACTAGACAAAAGATACTCAAAAAGTTTTGAAGTATCGAAGCTATAAAAAAAGAGGAGCTAACAAGCATCCTCACAAAAAAACAGATAGAGATTCTAGAAGATCATGGGATTATTTAATAAATTATAGTTTTTAAAATAACTTACATAAATATTATTAGAAAATTATTAGAATTTATGTCAAGTTAATATTAACACAACTTATTGCTAAAGTTTATATTTTAAGTATGATAAAAATATAGATTTGTATCACATAATTTAACTATATGAAAGATATAATTGAAAAATATCACAAACATAAAATGTTTTCCAATGTTGGAATAATTGCGGCTAGTTTAGTTTTAGCTTTGTCAATAAATTTCTTGATTTTAGAGCCAAATAATATTGCTCAAAACTTAAAAACAAGTGTACTAGAAGCATGAACTCAAGAAAATAAAGCAGATATATATCTTGAAAATAAAGCTTGAAACTTAATTTTACTTACTAGTAAAAGCATAGATAATTTAACTAATCTGACTTTATCATTTGCCTACAATCCAGAAAATGTAGGTATAAAAGATATTGTTTCATGATTGAAATCAAATGCTCAAATAGTTTCAAATACACCTTGAATTAGTACAGTTATAATTGATTTTTCAGAAGCTATAAGTTTTGAAAGTGATGAAGAACTCTTAAAGGTAGTTTTTACAAAAAACGAAAATAAATCAGAGCAGTTAAATATCATAAATGCAAATTTTACAGATAATACTTGAGAAATATTTATGCTAACAACTTCTTGAGTGACTTTTTAAATACAGCCCTCATCCGGCTCTCACTACGTACGAGCCACCTTCTCCCTAGTAGGGCGAAGGAAATATATGTTCTAATGATTAATTGATGTTATACGATACTCACTGTCATCCATACTTGCAAAAACAAAAAGATAAAAAACAAATTTTAGAAACCTTCAATACAAAATACCCTGAAGGTTTTTTAAATAGTATATGAACAAATCTTGAAACTAGCGTTGAAGCAATAGAAGAGGCAAAAAAATATAGCTTTATAAAAGCAAGTATAGGTATACATCCATGTGATATAGAAAAACTAGATTTAGAAACTACTATATCAAAACTTGAGGAATTATACTTAGAAAATAAAGATATAGTAATAGCTATCTGAGAATGTGGACTTGATTATTATCGGCTACCCCCAAAAATTCAATCACATTTAAGTATTCAAAAGATAAAAGACAAACAAAAAAGATTTTTCAAAGCACAAATTAAACTTGCTCAAAAATATGATTTACCAATTATTATCCACAATAGAGAATCAAGAGATGATATATTTAAGATTATAAAAGAAACAGGTCTAAAAAAATTTGTATTTCATTGTTATAGCGAGGATTTAGAATATGCAAAAAAACTTCTTGATTTATCACCTACTGCGATGATAAGTTTCTCTTGAATAGTCACGTTTAAGAACGCTCAGGATGTCCAAGAAACAGCTGTAAATATACCACTTGAAAATATACTAGCAGAAACTGATGCTCCATACCTGACACCAGTTCCCTACAGATGAAAAGAAGAAAATGAGCCAATATTTACTGAACATGTAGTTGAAAAAATAGCTGAGCTTAGATGAGAAGATGTAGAAAAAGTAAGAAAACAAATATGGCAAAATAGCCTTAGAACATTTAAAATAAAAAACTAGTTTAAAACTAGTTTTTTTGTTCATAAAATACCTCTACTCTATTACATGTATCTTTAAATCATTTTGGATCTCAAAAATCAGCAAAATAAGCTTCCCAATCATGTCATCAATTTTTCTTCTTAGCATGTTTTACAGGACACCAATACATTTCAGTTCTTCAAGCAATCTCTACAGCATATGAAAATAATCAATTAACATAAGAACAGTATAAACAATTAAACTTTTGAATTCCATTTAAATAATCTAATTTTTTTCTATCATACTCAAAATAATCTTCTCTTTTAACAAAAGGAATCCTTAAAAATCTAAAAAATGTATTTTGATAAATAAATAAAAATAAATCTAATATTAAAGCTGGAATTATCATTGCATAAATAAATGGAGCTGATAATAATTCTCTAACAGTAGATGTAAAAATAGATTCAATAATACTCTTTTTGTATACCTTATTAAGTTCTCTTACTTTATTATTAAATACTACTTTTCATTTTATTATATTGAATCAATACTTTTCTTTTAAGTTTGTATATTCTTTTATTAATTCATCTTTTTTCCTATTTATATCTTCAAGAATCTGATTTATTCTGGATTTCATCTGTATCTAATTAAAATTTAAAATATATACAAATATAAATAAATAAAAGAAAAAGTAAAATAATTTTGATTTATACTTCTTGAGTTGAAGCTTGATTTTCTTGTTTCTCATACTCACGACTCCACCATTTTATAACAAGTGGTGTAGCTATATCAAGGAATAATATAGTTACAACTACGATAGTAGAAAAAATAGTTTTTTCTTCTATTATTCATGAACTTATAGCAATTCATAAAATCACAAATGCAAGTACATCTCTTGGCCACATACCAAATCAAACTAATACACTATCTTTAAAAGATAATTTTGCTGTATATTTCGCGGCAAGCGATGCTGTGAAAAATTGAAAAGATGCAACAAATAAAAATAAAACAAAAGCAAAAATAAATATTTGTTTAAAGTTACCAAAATCTATAACAAGTTGACTACCTAAGTATATAAAAAATATAGGACCTAAAAAATGGTTAGCAAGTGAGTAAATAACTCAAGTTAAGCTTTCGTAAGTAGACTCAACTTTATCATGAACCATACCAGTTTTATCTAAGCTTTTATCGATAGGACTATGAAACATATCTACATGTAGTATAAGTCATGTTAAATAAGCTCAAATAGCTGCATGAAGTCACATAATATGAGAAAAAGATGCAAGGATAAAAAGCAAAAATAAAACTGTTGGCACAAGTATTTCCACTTTATAAAACTTTTGTGTAAACCATTTTAGTCAAAAAACTTGAGTTATGTGACAAGATATTAATCATAGTTTATGTAAACATTTACGCTCTAAATCATTTTGAATTGGCTTTTGAGGAAATATAACAACTGCAAGTACAAAAAAAACAAAGAAACACAAGAAAAGTAATAATAATTTAAATCAAGTTTGTGCTATTATAGTTGAAAGTGGTAAATCTCATCAAGATTGATAAAGCACAAAAGTAGAAAATACTGCTGACATAGTTATAACTGATTAAAACCATCTGTCATAGCTGCTGCAACTATTGTCTTAGCAGCAGGTGTCTTCATAAGATTTAATGATTGTAATAGATAAAGAGTATATGGTACAGCAGTAGCAGTAAAAACAAATCAAGCTACAATAGATTCATTAAAAGAAAATCATAATACTTTTACTCAAAGATACGCTCACACAAATGGTCATATAGCTCATATTATAGACACCCATATATTTTCTCTAACTTTTTTAAAAAAAGTCTTTGAATCCTCATGCCATCAAGCATAAAACATCAAAAATATAACTCAAAGCTCGGCTAAAAAATGTATTATTTCATTATGATTGTTTATAATTCAAAGTTTTGCAGCAGTAAATCAAAGTACTATATACATAAGTACATCTACTACTTTTATACCATGAGCTATAACTTTAGAAATAACTATTAATCATATTAAAGTAGATAAAAGTAAAATTGGTTCCAATAGTTCTAAGTTAGTAATTAATAGGTTTTTATTTTTGTTATTATATATTTATCTTATCATATTAACTCTTATTCTCAAAAAAAAGGACTAAAATTTATTTATTATTTTTTTACAATAAAATTTATTAAACATAAAAATGTATCGTCCCACTCAAATCGGACCACCTAAAAACCTTCAAAAATAGCTTACCTAAAGGTAGAATGAGAGCAAAAACAAGGTTAAAAATTTTACTAGAATTCATAACACTTAAATATGGCT
>JAQVGG010000016.1 GCA_028696815.1 Candidatus Altimarinota bacterium | reverse complement strand
CTTGATGAAGATACTTTCTTTAAAAAAATATCTAGTTTTGTTTTATATTCTGCATTTATATTAGAAATACTTGTATTTGAAGTATAATTCTGTACTTCTTGGCTTGTTAACTCTGATGTGCTTGCTAAAGCTTGTGTTGTAAATAATAGTAATATTATTCATAATATTTTTTTATACAATGCTTTCATGATTTATAATTTTAAAAATAAAAATAGTAATCCCTCTTTTAAAATCTACTAGAACAACGAACATAGTAAGAGTTAGCCTTATGGTAGTCAATCTGCATACCACCGCTAAAGTACTGTCTCCATGCGTATAGATCAAACGCCTCGGTACTAGACCAATAGTACTGGTTAGCAAAAGTTCATAGACTTGACTTATTAATATAAATAGTGTTTAATTCATTTTTTGCGGGTAAGTACCATATTCAAGGAGTTTCTGAGTACTTATTCCAACATAAATATCAAGCTGCTGTTGAATCTCAATTTATTTTATTAGTATTATAATATCAATCTGTAGTACTTGATGCATATTTATAAGTTCAATAATATCACCACCACTTTTTTGTACTATCATCAGTATAACTTACAACTAAAACTTTTGATGAAACTGTTGTTCCAGCTATTCTAGCAGCTCATCCTGGATAATCTAATATCAAACATCAAATATAACTATCTATATTTAAGTATATAGTAGATTGATTAGCTGTAGCTTGTGAATAAGTAATATCTTGAGTATTATTACAAGAAGATGGAAAAGACGCAGTCCACTGTGCATAGTAAGTTATATTAGCTATTATTTCTGTATTTTCAGTAATTTGAGTTCATCAACTAGTAGCTGTAAACCATCAATTAAACGCATATCAATCTCTGCTAGTTGTTGCTAGTGTTCAGATTGCAGTATTGTATGTAACTGCTTTTGTTTCAGGACTTGGTGTAGTTCATCAGTTTGCATTAAATGTTACTGTATATTGTCTTGGTGCACTACAACTTGCTGTTGTACCTGTGTTTTGACCAGTACAGCTCCATGTATAGTTTGCTGTATTTATGGTTACTGTTGTAGCTGTTCATGCACTGCACAGATTTATTGTAGGGGCTGTAGTTGTTGCTATACCATTTGATGTACCACATGTTCAGTTGATTGGTGTTGATGATATATTTACACTTCATCATAGTTCATTGTTTACTATATTTCATGCTAGTACAACTAGTTCTTCATTTGTTAGTAGGTTTTTATATATTCAGATTGTTTGGAGTGTTGTTCAAGAGTAGGCTTGTTGTAGTTTAGTTGCAAATTCTTGAAGTAGAGTTCAGTCATCTGATAGTTCTTGGATGCTTCACTCATATACTACTAGTTCTGATGGTTCATACACAAATCATCATGTGCTTGTATATCAAGCATATGATGATGGAATATTACTATAGTTTTTAAATACTAGTTTTTGATTAGCTAGTATTCAAAGAAGAGTATGTTCTCAGATATCTGATGAAATGATACTAGGTACAGCTAGCACGTATGTTGTTGTTCAAGTACTTACTTTGGCTACTAGTCAATTGTAGTCTCAGATAATATATGCAGCTGGTGTTTCTGCTGCTTGTGTTTGTGATATAATTGAGTGTGTTGATGGATTGTATGATATAGCTCATCATTCTAGTATTCATCATAGTTGGTACTCCATTATAGTATTTAGTACTGAGTATGTATAGTGATTATTTGTTAATGGGTCAAGTGGTGGATTACTTATAGTTGCATGTTTTGATAATTCTTTTCTTGTTTGTTCTCAGAAGATACCTTGCGTCCATACTTCAGCTCAACTAAATGTTATTTGCGTTCAGTTTTCTGGTAGTGGATATTGTCAGTCTCTTAGTTTATATACTTCTAGTGTTTTTCATATAGTTTTTACATCTGATAGTCTTGTAGAGTCTCTCGCATCTTGTGAATATCAGCTTAGAGATATAAAGGCTATTGTTGCTAGAATAGCTAGGATAGTTATGACTACGATGAGTTCTACTAAGGTAAAAGCAGATAGTACTTTGTTTTGTTTTTGCATAATTATTAATATGATAATATATTATAGTTCTTTTTATTCTAACATGTATTTAAATTTTTAGAAAGAATTTTAGATTGACATTATTATTAATTATATGTTAATAAGTATCTATAATATAAAAAATAGAAATGATATTTTATATCATTTCTATTTTTTCTTAACTTATTTTATTAATTATTCTCCAAGTAATTTATCAATTGCTTTTTCAAATTCACTTGTTGGATAAGCCCCAGATATAACTTGGTATTCGCCTGTTTCATTGTTTATAAGTACATTTCCAGGAGTTCCTGTTATCCCGAAATTGTTAGCTCAAGTTGTTTGTTGTAACTGAATTTTTTCTTTATATTTATCACTATCAAGACATGATTCTAAACTAGATTTATCAGCTCATAAATTTACAGCTTCTTTTACCAAGAAATCAGCATCAGAATTGTTTTCTTTAAATGATTTTTCTATCATTGCGTAAAATGCTTCACTTCATAATTGTTCTCAAGTACATTCAAGGATTTGAGCAGCTGGCATTGCATTAGCATGAAAATCTAAAGGGAAGTGGTTAAATATTACATTTAATTTATCGCCATATTTTTCTGTTAAATCTTTTGGTGTACCATTTTCGTGTAATTTAGCACAGTATGGACATTCTAAATCTGAATACTCTATCCAAGTTATAGTTGCATCAATACTTCATTTTACATATGAAGTACTTTTTATTTGTTCAAGTAGTTCTTTATCAGCAACTAAGAAACCATTTTCACTTCTTTGTGCGAAAGGATCAAAAGTTGATCATACATTTAAACTATAAGTTCCATCATTTAACTGAGTTAAATATGGAGTTAATCCTGCATCAACATTATTGTGTGAAAATATCACAGATGGAAGAGCTTGTATACCATTGTTTTTTACCAATTCTTCAACACCTTTATCTGAAAAGTCTTTTGTTTCAAAGTTAGCAGATGCTAAATTTGGTACTTGTTTTAATTGATCTACTATAGCACTAGTTTGACAATCTAAACACCTTTTATCATCAATAATAGTAACATTAAGATCTTGAGCTACAGAAGTATTTGTATTAGTGTTTCAGTTTTGAGGAGTAGGATTATTACCCATATTTTTACCCATAAAAAATGCTAAAACAGCAATAATTACAAGTAAAATAACAATAGTTGACTGTAGTATTAATACTTTATTATTGTTTTCTTTGTTTGCCATGGTTATATATTTAATATTAAATAAATTATGTGAGCATAAGTATAATAAATAACTTACATTCATCAAATCTTTTTACTAATTCTAAGTAAGAATAAAGTAAGAATTATGGTATCCCCGACAAGGATCGAACTTGTGTCTACTCCTTAGGAGGGAGTTATTCTTCCACTGAACTACGGGGACAAAAAATAGGAAACAGGTTGTAGGTGATAGGAGTCAGGATATATGTAATATTTGAATTCTATAACCTAACACCTAAAAGCTTAGCGTCCTTAATCCTAATATTAAATTTTTACAAACCAAATAACCGCAGCAATTATAAGTAGAAGTATAACAAAAGCAATAAGTAGTTTATTTGTTGTTTTTTCATATTTTAATTCTTCCTCAAGTTTATTATTTACTGTTTTGATATCACTAAGCTCTTTATTTAAGTGTGTTTTTGATTCTTCAAGTAAAAACTGAGATTTTTTATGATCGATTAAACTAACTGAATTTTTTGTTACTTCTTCTGCTCTACCTAGTTTAATAGATAATTCTTCTATTTTTTCATCTTTTCTTTGTATTTCTTCTCTAAGTCAATTAAATACTTTTTCAAAAGAAGCACTTATTTTATCATAGTCACTTTTTCTAACAACTCATGTTGAACTTGTTGAACTATCACCAAAATTTTCAGTATTTTCATAACTTTGTTTTTGAGGTATAATCACTTCGTGATTATTGTTATTTCATGACATCATCTTTATATCTTCAGAATTTAGATATACAATTTTTCACTCTTTTTTTGCTCTAATTTTTCATGATTTTATATATCTATCAAGACTTCTTGTAGATATGTTTAATATATCAGCCGCATCAGCTCTAGTAATTGTATACATGTTTATTGTCTATTTAATAAATAACATTTTACTTTATATAAAGATAATAAAAACACTTTTTTTATCAAGTTTTTTAGTTTTTTTGCTTTGACAATAAATATATATATTTTGATAATTATTTTATAGATTTTAAATTAAAAATTTTTGCAATAAATCAATATTTTTATATAATAATTTTCGAAAAAATTTACTAACTAATTTAGCAAAAATGGAGGGTTTTTTAAAAGAATATATTGAATGAAATAAATTTGAATTATTAATCGATACAAATATTTTTTCTAAGGAAATAATTTTAAAGGCTGCATATAACTTTTTAGATAAAGGATATTTTTTCTTTAAATTTGATGAAAAAAATAATATTATTTTGCAATTTACACCTAAAGTTTGAATTTTAGAAAACCCAGAAAGAATTATTTGAGATTTTAGTGATGAGTTATTATCAGTAGTCCTAAGAGATAAGTTAGAAAAAGATAATAAAGATATAAGAGAGAAGATAGTTTGAGCAGCTATCGCTAATAGTTTAGATGCTAATAATTTTGTTAATATAGATACAGATAATATAGAATGAAATAATCATCAAAATCAGATTGACTTTGATAAAGATATAGATGAAATCTTAAAAGAGATAGAAAATGACCCAGAATTAAAGATAGATGAAGCAGAAATTGAAAGAATTTTAAAAGAAATAGAAGAAGAAACTGAAACTGAGATAGAATTGGAATCAGAAACACAAATAACAATAGATCCTAAAAATGTAGAAAATGCAAAAAAAATATTTCAAAATAGAGGATAGTATATATTATACAGATATGGTTCTACAAGCAATAGAGGACTTTAAAGAAGTCTCAAATATTTCTTTAGATAATTGACAAATAAGTATAGAAGGAGAAACTCTTGAAGACGTAGAGGAAATTTTTAATGAGCTTATGAATTATGTTATTTGACTTTATAATCAATCAATTTAATTAGTATGTTAGATTTTACAAAAATACAATCATTGAATAAAAATACTTGATTTTTTAGATTTAAAAAATTTGATGAAAATACTTACTTAATAACAAATGATATAGCTAAGTATAGTTATTTAACAAAAGAGGAGTTTTGAGATTTTATCTCTTGAAATATTACTTCTTGAGAAAAATATGATGAGCTAATGGCAAAGGGGTTTATAAAAAATGATTCTTACGAAAAAGATATGGCTTTAGCTTATGCTAGAAAAAATCAGTTTTTAGCATACGGACCTACTTTACATATTATAGTTACTACTCTTAGATGTAACCATAAGTGTAGTTACTGTCATGCCGCAGTTGCTCCAATGACAGCTTCAGAAATGGATATGGATAAAGAAACTGCAACAAAAGTAGTTGATACTATTTTTTATACTTCATCGCCTGATTTGACTATAGAGTTTCAGTGAGGTGAATCACTTGTAAACTGGGATATTGTTAAGTATATAGTTGAGTATGCTAGTATTAAAGCGGTACATTTATCTAAAAGAGTTACATTTGCACTCGTTACAAATTTAACTTTGATGGATGATGAAAAACTAGATTATATTCTTGAAAATAATATTCATATATCTACTAGTCTTGATTGAGATGAAGAAACTCATAATTTTAATAGAACATTTAAAGAAGCAAATAGTTTTGAAAAAGTTACTTATTGGATAAAAAGAATAAATAAAGAATATGAAAAAAGATGAATAAAACAAAAAGTATGAGCTTTACTAACTGTTACTAAAAAAACATTATCAAAATATAAGGATGTAATTAATACTTATGTTTCTTTATGACTTGATTGAATCTTCCTACGTCCGTTAAACCCGTATTGATTTGCTGCAGCTGATTTAGAGAGATTGGGTTATACTCCTGAAGAATTTATAGATTTTTATAATAAATCTATGGACTATATAGTAGAGTTAAATAAAGAGTGAATAGGTTTTAGAGAGATATTATCTTGAATTTTTTTATCAAAAATATTGACAGATAAAGACCCAAATTATTTAGACGAGAGAAGTCCTTGTTGAGCTTGTATAGGGCAAGTAGCATATAATTATGATGGGAAAATATATAGTTGTGATGAATGAAGAATGCTTTGAAGAATGTGAGATGATAACTTCTTAATGACAGAAGTTAGTGAAACTTGAGAGGAAACATATAAAGAAATGATAGAATCAGAAACTACAAAAGTAATGGTTCAAGTAAGTACTTTGGACGGTTTACCATGATATAATGATAGTGTTTATAAACCATATATTTGAGTGTGTCCTATTCATAGTTATAAAACTAGCTGAAATATTATCCCAAACTATGCAAAAGATAATAAAAAAATTATTGATTATGCAGTTCTTGATTATCTTTTTAAAAGATTAAGGAATGATGAGGATAAAAAAGTTTTTGAAAAATGGCTTTGATTTGAAGATAAAAATGTAATTAGTCAGTGTGAATCTATATAAATTTGATTTTTTTATTAAATGTTAAAAATTTATTTATTAATTTTTTCGTATGGGTGAAAAAAAGAAATTATTTCCTAAGTTAAAAAAGAAAATAGCATCTTTTTTGACTGATGAGAGTGGTAAGATAAGTAAAAAAGACGCTTTAGGGTTAGCAGTATGAGGTGTTTTATTGAGTGGGATAGAAACAGTGGGTGCAGTTAATCCTGGTAGACCTTGAACTCCAGATAAAACTTTTTATATAGAAATAAAAAACATATCTGATTATAAAGAAGAGGTTAATGGAGTTGCTTCCTGTACAGTAAAAGCAACAGCACAAGCTTCACATGCAAGTGCTATAGTTAATTGACATTATTCTTCTACCCCAAAAGCAACAGCATCAGTTAGCTTAAGTCATGGTAGTCACGGTAGTCACGGTAGTCATGGTAGTCACGGTAGTCATGGTAGTCACGGACAATGGTAATTTATTATTAAAAAATAAATATATGAAAAGGATATACTTATTAGTTTTTATTATACTTATTTTAAGTTTAGGATTTAATTTTTATTTTTTATATGAAAATAATAGTAATAAGCTAATTACACCAGAGAATATAAATTTTATCTCATCTTGATCTATAGATAGTATTTGAATAACTAATTATAATTTATCTACTTGATCTTGAATTATTACAGAAGAAAAGTTATCTAAAGTAGATTTAGAAAAAGAATGTAAGAAGGTTATTGAGTGACAAGAATCTGAATATCTTTTAACATATAGAAGTGATTTGTTGGATATGTACAATGAATGATTTGAGGTTTTAGATGACAATGAATATATAAATACATTATATATGATTAAATGAGATTGTGACAATTTAGATTGAGATATTAAAGAATTTTGTTTATCTTTAAAAAATAAAAACCCTATTTGAAACAAATGAGATTATGAATACCAACTTTCTAAATCTATTATTGAGGGTAAAAATTATTGTGGTGATATTCTTAATGATTTAGAAAAAGATGATTGTAATAAGACTTTATTGTCTTTTAGTTATAATGATAAATCTATTATTCATAACAATATATTAGTTTATGATAATTTTATTCAGTGAAAAATATTATTTGATTTGTGAAAAGATAAATATTTAGATTTGCTTAAAAGTAGATTTTTGATTAGTTGTATTAATTAAAAATTAATTAATGAGTAAAGAAATATTTATTGAGTTAACAGATAAATGTAATCTAAAATGTAATTATTGTAATAAATATTCTTGAAATAATTTTATAAAATTAGAATTATTTGAAAAAATTATTTCTCAAATATCATCTTCTAATAAAATAGATTTTTTATGTTTATGGTGATGAGAACCAATGTTACATCCAAATTTTTTTGATATATTAAAAATTATTGAAAATAATTTTTTAAATTATAAATGAAATTTTAAGCTTTCAATAAATACAAATTGAACTTTATTATGAAAAAATATTTTATTTATTGAGAGTTTAATAAAAAAGTTAAAAAACATAAATTTTTTTATTTATATTTCTTTAGATTGATATGGAACTATTTGAAATTTAAATAGGAATATAACAGATAAACAATTTATAAAAATTCAAGATAATATTAATCTCTGTAAGAAGTTAAAATTATATAAAAATTTTAATTTTTGAATAAGTTCTGTTTTAACTACAGATTTTATAAGAATAAAAGATTTTAAGTATTTTTTAGACTTTTATTATGCTAAAAATATAAATATAAATTTTTGTTTTCAAGAGAAAACAAAATGAACTAAATTATTCTTTAGTAGAGATTTAGTACCAAATATTTTAAGTAGATATATTTTATTAAGAAAGAAATGATATAAAATAATAATTGAATCTAATAAAGATTTAAATAATGTTATAAGGATAGATTCTTATTGAAATGTTTATAATTTTATTGATGAAACATTTTATTGATCAGAAAATTTTTTGTTGTCAAAAAAGTGAGATTTATCATTTTTATTAAGAAATAATTTATGGGAACAGAAAGTTTCTAACCAAGATATATGGAATATTATATATCAGGATAATTTATATATAAAATTTATCTCAAAAATTTTTTACACCTATGAACAAAATAGAAATATATAAACATCTCTCTTGGAAAATAAAATATGAAGCAGGAGATATGCCATATCCTCCTGTTATGTTTTGGAAAAAAAATATTTCTAAAAATGATATTTTAGGTTCATGGAAAAATACAATTGAATATATAAAAACTAAAGAAAATAATCATAATATGTGATTATATGTTCATATACCTTTTTGTTATACACATTGTTTCTTTTGTACTTGTATAACTAAAGTAGAACATAATGAAAAAAAATATGATGATTATTTAGATCTAATTGAGAAGGAATCAGAATTATTTTCTAATATATTTTCTTGAGTTAAATTTAATACAGTTTATGTATGATGATGAACTCCAACAATTTTATCTGCTAAACAAATTGATAGATTTTATAACATAATAAAGAAGTATTTTGATTTGTCAGAAGTTATTCAAATAATGACAGAATGAAGTCCTTATACAACAACTGAAGATAAAATGAAAATTTTATCTAAACATTGAATAAATAAAATGACATTTTGAGTTCAATCATTAGATACACAAACATTAAAAACTAATAATAGATTTCAACAATTTGATGATGTGAAAAACGCAGTAGATTTAGCGAGAAAATACGGGATTGAATATATAAATTTAGATATAATGGCTTGAATTCCATGACAAGATTTAGATGGTTTTAAAGAAACAATAGATTTAATTAAAACTTTAAATCCTACTACTGTTCATGTAAATGCTTTTATGCCAACTAAAAATACAAACTATATTAAAGCATGAGGAATATATAATTATGAAAATATAAAAATAAGAAATGAAATGGAGTTATATTGAAAGTTTTTAGAAGATGATAGATCAAAAATCACAGATTTATGAAAAGATAATATTCAGTTGTATAATTCACATAATTTTAACAGCTCTATTTTATGACTTTGATACTGAGCTATAAGTCATGCTTTTTGACAGCTACATTATACGAAAAATAGTTTTCCAGATTATAAAAATTTTTTAAATAATTGAGGTAAAGGTATTTTCTTTACTTGATATAAATTAAATTTAGAAGATGAAATTATTACTTATTTTATAAATAACTTAAGAAAATGAATAAGTTATGATAAATTTTATACTATATTTTGAATAGAACTTAAAGATACTTTTATATATAGAAAAATACTTTTTTTAATAGATAAGTGAATATTAATTAATATAAATAAAGTTATTAAATTTTCTTTAGATTCAGATGTTTTTTGTTCAATATATAGCAAGTATTTATATAAGGATGAGGTTATAAAAAATTTTTTAAATTATTTTTTTAAAAATCAAAAAGATTATAAAAACCTAGATTTGATGTTAAAACAATTTTTTACTAATTAATTAATTTATGAAAGATCAAAGAGTACATATTCTGACTAGTTGATGATGTACAAATAATTGTGTATTTTGTATGGACGATAAAACTCTTAGAAATTTTATTGGTTTAGAAAAATTGAGAAGTGATTTAATAAAGGGTTTGGATTATAGCAATGAAGTAACATTTACAAGTTGAGAACCAACTATTCATCCAAAAATAGTTGAAATGATAAGAATTGCTAAGGATTTATGATATAGAACTATTCAAATTATTTCTAATTGAAGAAAATATAAAGATATAAATTTTTTACTTGATTTAATAAATGCTTGAGTAACTGATTTTATAATTTCTATACATTGATATAATTCAAGACTCCATGACTCTATTGTTAGAAAAAAGTGAGCCCTTGATGATGTTTTAAAGTGAATTATAAATATATCAAAATTAAAAAAAAAATATAATTTAGTGTTTAATACAAATACAACTATAATTAGACAAAATTACAAAGAGGTATATAAAATAGTTTATTTTTTGGAGAAGTTTCCTATTGATAGTATAGTTTTAAATGTTGTTATACCTCAAGAAGAAGCCTATAAAAACAAAGATGATATTTTAGTAAAATATTCTTTAATAGCTAAGGAGTTTTCAAAGATAAATATTCTACAAGATAAATTTAAAAATATTTATATTAATTGATTTCCTTATTGTTTATGAAATAATTTAGTATCTATGATTTGATTTAGGGAGCCTGTTTTTTTTGAACAAGATTGAATAAACTTTGCAAGACATTCAGAGAATCATTCTCTAGAATCTAGTTGAAAAATAGATTTAGAAATGATTAATTGAAAAGTTAAGGGAGAAAAATGTAATTGATGTAAATATTTTTCAGATTGTGAATGAATTTGGAAATCATATATTAATATTTTTTGATGGGAAGAATTTTTAGCAGTTAAATAATAATTATGAAATTTTGAATAGTTAATATAACTTCTTTTTGCAATCAAAAATGTATATTTTGTTCCGAATGAGATATGCATGATAATCCTAAACATATACCAATTAAAAAGGTGTATGAAATTCTGGATAATTTAAAAAAAGATTGAGTTGAATGAGTAAATTTTATGTGATGAGAGTGTACTATGAGAAGTGATTTATGAGAAATATTAGATTATTGTAATTTGCATTTTAAATTTGTATCAATTGTAACAAATGGAGTAATGTTTTCTAGTTATAAATATGCAGAAAAAATTTTATGAAAAGTATGAATTTTTGAACTTTCATGGCATACTAATATTCAAGACAAATTTAATTATTTATCTTGAAGTGATACATTTGAACTTTTTCAAAAATGACTTATAAATATTTCTAAAATACTGGAAGACAATTCATGATTATGAATAGTAATAAATCATGTTATAAACAAAATTAATTATGAAGATATATTGGGTAATGTAAAAATTTTTATAGAAAAATTTCCATTATCTAATAAAGAAAATAGATTTATTGCTCTTAAAAGAACAAATATTATATGATATTCTAAGAAAAATGAAAATATTCTTGCCGTATCACCAAATTTAGTTATGCCATTTTTAAAAGAAGCAATTAAATATTGTATAGAAAATAAAGTACATGTTCAAATAGAGTGATTCCCTCCATGTTATTTCAATGAATTTATGAAATCAGAATATTTTTTGATTAATGAAATTGAATCAGAAGAATTATATTTATTAAATAAAGTTGATATATCTAAAGTAGATGATATTACAAAATATAATAAACAAAATAATTTTAATAATATTGTTTATATGAGATGAAATATTGAATTAAACAAAAATATTTTGAAAAAATGTAAAACATGTTTAATTAGAAAAGTATGTCATAAAGGGATATTACTTTGAGAGGATTCAAATATTTTAAATAATAATATTTTAGAATACATTTGATTTAATATTACTTTAGACTCAGTAAAGTATAATATAATAAAAAGACAAGAATTACTTAAAAATATTATAGAATGAAGCACATAGAAATAAATATATGAAAAGCCTGTAATCATAAATGTATTTTTTGTATGAGCTGAATCACAAGAAACAAAGTTTTGTGATTTGAATCATTGACTACAATTAAAAATGAAATTAATAAGGTTTCACTTCTTTGATATAATTCAATATGATTTTTATGATGAGAACCAACAATTCACCCAAATTTCTTAGATATTGTTTTATATGCAAAGAGTAAAAATTTTATTAATATAGAGGTTATTTCAAATTGAACTAAATTCGATGAGTATGATTTTTTAGAAAAGTCTATAAAAAATTGATTAACTAGATTTTCAATATCTGTGCATTCTATTTATGAAAAAGAAGAATCTATATTAGTTTGATGAATTGATTGAATCGTAAAACAGAAAATAAAATCTATACAAAATCTTTTAGAATTTTATAATAAATGAATTTTAAAAAAGGAAATTTCTGTAAATATAGTTATATCAAAAGTAAACTATAAAAGTATTAAAAAAACTATATTATTTTTGTGTAAACTTTGAATTAAGTCTTTTAGATTAAATTTTATACAGCTAGAGTGATATTCAACTGAAAATTATGAAAAATTAGCATTTAAATATGAAGATTTTAGAATTGAATTATTGAATATATTATCTTTATCTAAGAAATATTTAGATTTAAGAATAAATTTTGAAGCAATTCCTTGGTGTTTTTCTTGATTAAATTATATAGATTATTTGAAATTTAGTGAACAAAAAATAGATAGAGAAAAAGATAAAATTTCAAGAGATGATGTAAATTTAATTTCAAGAGATATTATTAATCAATTAGATAGAAGAAAAGAGCTAAAGGTTTATATAAGAAAGTGTGATAAATGTTTTTTAAAATGAGAGTGTGAATGAATTTGGAAAAGGTATGTAGATTATTTTAAAATTAAATAAATATTATGACTAATAATATTCGCTCACATCTTATTCGTCTTAATATGCTTTGTAATGAAAAGTGTAGTTTTTGTAATGTGACAATTGATACTGAGCCAAATTATAAAGAAAAAAGTATATTAGAAATATTATTAGATGTTAATAAAATTATAATAATAGAATGATGAGTAGAAAATGTTAAAATAACTCTATCAGGTTGAGAACCAACACTTAGAAAAGATTTGGATAAAATAGTTTTATGAATAAAAAAACTTTGAGTTAAATATATAGAATTGCAGACAAATGCCTCTTTATTAAATGAAAAATTAGCTTCAAAATTAATAGATTCTTGAGTTAGTAAATTCTTTATATCTTTTCATTCTCATAAAAAAGAAATTTTTGAAGATTATGTTTGATTAAAATGAATTTTTGATACAGTAATAAAAAATATAAAAAATTTATGAAATTATAAAAATATAGAAGTTATTTTAAATCCTGTTATCAGCAAAAAAAATTATAAAGACTTAAAAGAATACTTTGATTTTATTAAACAAAACTTTCCTTTTATAAAATATATTTCACTATCTTTTATACAACCTCATGGAGAAGCTAAAAAAAATATAGATTTAATGCTAGATTATGAAATAATAAATAAAGAATTAACTTGAATTTTAGATTATGCTTATAGTTTATGATTTGTTGTAAATAATCCATATTGTTGATTACCGGTTTGTATTATGTGACGGGATAAATACAGTAAAAATTGTATAGAAATAATAGAGTGAAAAAGTATTATCAATTCTTGAAAAAGAAGAGAAGATAATAATAAAATATATATAGAAGAATGTAATAAATGTATTTATAAATGACTATGCTCTTGAATTTGGAAAGAATATGTTGAATTATATTGAAGTAAATGAATTAATTGTATAAAAAATTATTAAAATGAAAAGGCTAGAATTTCACATCTCTTATATTTGTCCACATAAATGCATTTTTTGTAGTGAATATGATAGAATGAAAAACTTTGAAAGGCATCCATTATCATTATTACAGATAAAAGCTATTTTAATAGATAGAAGAAAAAAATGATTTGATCATGTGAATTTTACTGGTTGAGAACCTACTATTATCCCTCATTTTTTAGAACTTTTAAAATTTACTAAAAAACTTTGATATAAGATATATGTTTGAACAAATTGAACTATGTTTTATGGTGATAACTTTGCAAAAGAGTCATTAAAATATATAGATGAATTATCATTATCTGTCCATTGGTACAGTGAAGAAACTTGTGAAAAACAAGTATGATTAAAATATCATTATAAAAATTTTTCAAAAATAATAGAAAATATAGAAAAATATAAACAAGATAATTTTTTATTTTTAAATATAGTTATAAATAAATATAATTACATTAATAGTGAAAAAATAATAGATTTTGTAATCAATACCTGATATAGTTTTAAACAAGTTTTAATTTCACTAGTAGCACCAGAATGAAGTGCAAGACATAATTTTTGAGAACTAGTGTTTGATTTAGAGGATTTTAAAAAATATATTCCAGGAATAATTTGAAAGGCTAATAAAAATAATAAAATACTTAGATTTTTTTGATTACCATCTTGTATTTTATGAGAAAAGTATATTGATTATGCAAATGATTCTCATTGGGAGGAAAGGCATACAATAGAAAGATTTTTTAATAAAAGTTGAAAAGTCTCCTTAATAGATGTTTATTCTCCTGATAATTCAAGAGAAAGATGTTTTGTAGACAAATGTAAAACTTGTAAATATAAAGCAAATCCTTGTACTTGAGTTTTTGAGAAATATTTAGAATATTATAAGTTTGATTAAAAATAATGGAATTAATATATATACTAACATATAATTGTAATTTTCGTTGTAAATATTGTGATGTCTATAAACATAATAATAGTATTTCTGAAGATATTATAAAGCAAAGTTTAATATTCTTAGAGAAAAATAACTTTGAAATAAATAAAGTTAAATTTTTTGGGTGAGAGCCACTCTTAAAAAAGGACTTTATAAAAGATATAATAAAAGATTTCCCAAGTAAATATAATCCAAATTTTTTTGTTACTACAAATTCAACATTAATTGATCAAAATTTTATAAATTTTTCTAAAAAAAAGAATATAAATTTAACTTTTAGTATTGATTGAGATGTAGAAGCAAACATAGAAAACAGAATACTTGAAACTTGAGATAATTTATCTAAAAATATTATTAGAAATACACAAAAATATGCTGATTTTATAAGAGTAAATCAGGTTATTACAAGTAAGAATTCTAAAGATTTTTTTAAAAATTTTAAATTTATTTATGATTTATGAGTTAGAAATTTCAATTTTTTACCTGCATATTATGTAAATTGGACTAAAACTTGATTGAAAGATTTAAAAAAATGATTTGATGAAATATTAAATTTTTATAAATCTTGAAATGATTTTGAACTTGTAAATTTAGATAATTATTCTGAGATATCATTTTTTAATTTAGGTATAATAATTGATACTGATTGAAGTATATATTGAACAAATTTAATTCTATCTTGAAATTTTGAAAAATATAAAAAGGAATTAGTTTTATGAACTATATTTGATGAAATTTTTATAGATATTTCAAACAAGATTTTTATAGAAAATTATATAAACAAAATTAGTAAAATATTGGAAAAAGAATATAGTAGTGAAGTTCTAATATCTGTAAAATATGTAGATTTAATATTAAATAATTTCTGTAATGAATATAAAACATATAGAAATAAATATATGAAAAGCATGTAATAATAAATGTAGGTTTTGCATGAGTTCAAAATCAAGTTTATGGGATATTAAATTTGTTGACATAGAGTTACTAAAAGAAAAATTATTAAATTATTATAATAAATGATATAGGTCAGTAGGTTTCTTATGATGAGATGTATCAATATATCCAAAATTAGATCAATTAATAAAATTTTGTAGAGAAATAGGTTTTATTGATATACAAGCTATAACAAATTCTATGGTTTTTTCAAATTATAATTTTGCTGAAAAGATATTAAAGGCTTGACTCACAAGGATTAATATTTCTATCCATTCTCATATTCATGAACTAGAAAATTATTTAACTTGAATTCCATGATGATTGCAAAGGAAACTAAAGGCTATAGATAATTTTAATATCTTAATTAATAAATGACATTTAAAGTCACCACTATCTATAAATATAGTCTTAAATAAAATAAATTATAAAGAAATATTAAAAACTGTATTATACTTTTATAGAGTAAAAAATGTATCTGATATAAGAATTAATTTTGTTTGGCTATCATATGATGTAAAAGAAAATTGGGAAGAGTTAAAAATTAGTTATACAGAATTTTTACCATATTTAAAAAAACTTATTTATATATCAATAAAAGAAAAGATAAGAATTACTTTTGATACAATTCCTTCATGCATTTTTTACAAGATTGATAAAAAAAATTATAAGAAAATTATAAAGAAATTTTTATGAGAAAATTTGGATCATATAACAGAAATAGATTGGACTAATAATAATACTAACTTTAATTGGCAAGAAAAAAAGAAAGATATTTTAAAAACTAAATTTAAACAATGTGATAAATGTTTATATAAAAATTCTTGTCAATGAGTTTGGAAAGAGTATTATGAAATTTATTGAAGTGATGAATTTACTCCTATTTTATTTTAATTTTGTTAAAAATGCCAAATAATTCTAATCTTTTATCCAAAGAAAAAACTCAAAAACAAAATCGTGTTTGGGTTCGTATTGCTTCAGCTTGTAATAACAAGTGCATTTTTTGTTTGGATAGTGATGCACAAAATTGAACTTTTCCAGATGACAAAACTATTAAAAAACAATTAAAAGAATGATTTAAAAAGTGATATGAAAATAGAGCTATTATATCCGGGTGAGAAGCTTCAATAAATCCAAATTTTGTAGAATATATCAAATATGCCAAAGATATTTGATATGATAGAGTTCAAACTGTGACAAATTGAAATATGTTTGAGAGAGAAGATTTCTGTAAAAAGGTATTTTATGCTTGATTAGAAGAGGTGACTTTCTCTTTTCATGGTCATAATGCTAAACTACATGATTATTTAGTAGATACTCCTTGAGCATTTAAAAAATCGTTAAAATGATTAATTTTTATTAAAAAAAATTATCCTGAAGTTATTGTAAATATAGATATAGTTGTAAATAAGATAAACGTAAAATTTCTTCCTGATATAGTTAAATTTTTTATGAAACTTTGAGTTTATGAGTATGATATACTTCAAATAGTTCCATTTGGTAGATGATTTCAAGAAAATAAAGAAAAATTATTTTATAATATTGAAGATTATAGTGATAAATTACTTGAAACTTGGAAGTTATCAAGAATACATTGAATGTATATGTGGACAAATAGGTTTCCTGCTGAAGCTTTCGAGTGATATGAGGACTTAATACAAGATCCAAGAAAAATAAAATCAGAGGTAATGTGAGAATGAAAACATAATTTTGAACCATTTATATTATCAGGAGGTAAAGAAAAACAGGATTGTTATAAAATAGCTTGTGATGCCTGTTTTTTAAATCAATATTGTAATGATTTTATTAAAAATCAAAAAAAAGAAATTATAAATGATAAACAAAATTATCATATAATAACCTGAGAAGATTTTCCAAGTAAGGTATATGAAAAATATTGAAAAACTAAAGATGAATTCAAAGATTATTTAAAAAACATAAATAAACCAATTATAAATATTCCAAAATGTTTATGATGAATTTGAGTTTATGAAACTTACAATGATATAAAAGAAGAAAATAGTATTGAAGATTATACATATAAATACATAAATAATTTATATAGAAAGAAATCACTGAATTGTAAAAAATGTAGATACAATAATGAATGTGAATGAATTCATATAAATTTTATTAGAAGCTATTGATTTAGTATTTTAGAACTAATTGAAAAATAATATTATGGCAAATATCGGTTACATACAAATAAATAGATACTGTAATAACCAGTGTCATTTTTGTAGTAATCCTAGTAATTGAAATAATATTACATATGAAAGATGAATTGAGCTTATAGATGATTTTATAGAAAAAAAATATGCCTGAATTATTTTTACCGGATGAGAACCTACTTTGAGTCCTGATTTATCAAAATGGATAGAATATAGTACTTCTAAAAATATAGACTGTAGAATTATATCTAATTGAATGCAATGTTCAAATATTGAATATGTACAAAAATTAAAAGACTCATGATTATCTTTAATACATTTTTCACTTTATTCTTATATTCCAGATATACATGATTTTTTAACTAATACTCCAGGTTCTTATAAAAAATTGTTAAAATCCATACAGAACGCCTTAAAATTATGAATTAGAGTTCAATTAAATTCGGTTATAAATAAATATAATCAAAATCATTTAGATAAAACTACTAAATTTTTAGTAAAAAACTTCCCACAAATTAATCACTTTGTTTGGAATAACCTTGATCCATTAATGATGAGAAAAACAGATATTGCTTTATCTACTTTACCTGATTTTAAAATAGCTTGAGAAAGTATAGTTAAAGCAATGACTTTTTTAGAACAAACCTGAAGAACTTTTAGGGTTGAAAGATTACCACTTTGTTTTATGAGATGATTTGAGTATGCTTCAACTGAAACTAGAAAAATAGTTAAAAATGAAGAAAGGATAGTTCACTTTTTAGATAACAGAGAAACTATTCGACAAACAGGGAATTATTTTATTCATGACAAACTTCCAGAGTGTAAAGAATGTGATTTAAATAGTATTTGTGCAGGTATATATGAGAGAGAAACATATTATAATTATGTAAAAGTTACTTCTCAGAAATTGACCTTAAAAGAAAAACAAAAAATAATTGATTTTATTAAATGAGATTAGTATTTATAAATATATTTTAGAATTTCTTGTGTATATGAGAATATTATTTTAAAAATTTCATTTCAGTATAAAAAACTTATTATGAATCATAATAAAATGTATCATCCAAAAGCAAAAGTAAAAAATATTTTTATTTTATTTAAATTTTTATAATTAGGAGTATTTTTTTTATGATAAGTATTTGCTATTTTATAAATTTTATTTAACTTTTTTAGTGTTTCTTTATCTATAGGATTTTTAATTTTTAGAAAATATTCAGCTGGATTTGGGTATAATAATAATTTTTTATCATTTTCATTATTTATTGTTTTTACAAATCATAATGATTTTTGTTCTCAAAATATTTTTACCAAATATTTCTTATCTACGATATCTCCTTCTCACAGATTTTTAATATCTATATAATAAGTTTCAGCAATAGAAAAACTTATTTTATACATATAAAATAAAATTTTAAACAAAATCCAGATTAAGAGATAAATAGTAAAAATTCTTATTAAATAATTTTTAATTTCATAGGGATTTTTTATATACTCAAAAATTATAAAAGAAGTTAAAATAAAAAACAAAATAGATAAAAAAATATTATCAACAAATTCTGAACTTAAATTATATTTTTTAAAAATACTTTTTTTAAATCTATTAATTATATAAGTTTTTACTTTATTTATAAGCCATTTTATTAACCATAAAAGTCATATAAATAAAGCTAAAAAGCCTATGAAAATATAAATATGGTATTTTTCTATAATTTCTTTTATTATTCAAATATCATTATTTCATGTGTTTTCAAAAATACCATCAAATAAATAAAGTCTAATAAGTCTAAGAGAAACAAAAATAATTAAAAATATTATAAGCCATTTTAGAATTATAAAAAAACTATTACTTTTAGAATTATTTTTTTTTATTACCCATTTTTCTCTCAAATCAATATATATGTTTAAATAAAGACTTTTAGAATATTTCCAATTAAATAAGCATTTTCAGATATAAAACCAAATAAAATAGACAAATAAATATGTTAAAGTAATAATTGCAATATTTCAAATAAAAGGAATTATTCAAATATGCGGTATAAATAAAGCTAAAACAAGTAGATATTTAGCGTCTCAAGCTGACCAGATTCCAAAATTATAGAGTATAAAAGATATAAATAAAGTTAAAAGTATTTGAGCTAAAAATAATAAATAATTTATTTCAGGAAAGCTAAAAAATAAATAAACATAATAAAATGGAATCAATGAAAGCAAATAAACCAAATACTTATTTGGTATTTTTTTTTCTTTTAAATCAGACCAAATTATTTTATAATTTATAAATAAAAAAGGTATTGCAATTATGTAAAGTAAATATTGCATTAAAATTTGAAAAGTTTAAAATATACTTATACTATTTTAGTATATAATTTTTTATAAATAGTAAAGAATAAATGATGTATAAAAGAGCTGATGTAAAAGTAGGATTTGCTTGCAATAATCACTGTACTTTTTGTGTTCAATGAGATAAAAGAGAAAGATTTAAGCCAAGAAAATTAGAAGAAATACAAAAAATTATAAAAGAAGAATATGATGCCTGAGCTAGATATGTAGTTTTTACAGGGTGAGAACCAACTGTTCACCCAAACCTAGTCGAATCAGTGCAGTATGCAAGTGATTTATGATATAAACAAATTCAAATCCAATCAAACTGAACTAATTTTGATAACTTAGAATATGTAAAAAAGCTTATAAATGCAGGAGTAACTGAGTTCAGCCCTTCTATTCATGGATTTAATAAAGAAACTCATAATAAACAAGTAGCAACTCCCGGAGCATGGGATAAAGTAGTAAAATGATTAATTAACTTAAAAAAGCTAAATCAATATATAATTATAAATTCAGTTGTAACTCAAGATAATTATAAAGAAATCCCAGAACTTGCAGCATTACTTATAAAAATCTGAGTAACACAATTTCAATTTGCATTTGTCCATATACTTTGAAGCGCAGATAAAAATAAACTAACAGTTGTTCCAAGGAAAAAAGATGTTATGCCATATATACATAAAGCATTAGACTTGGCTAAAAAAGCAAATATACCAGCATTTACTGAAGCTATACCATACTGTTTAATGCAATGATATGAGTGGGCAATAGCTGAAAATATAATGCCAGAAACAGCAGTGCATGATGCAGAGTATAAAATAGATAGCTATGCAGATTATAGATGGAATGAATGAAAAGCTAAAAGAGAAGAATGTAAAACATGTAGTAAGTATAATATATGTGAATGACCATGGAAAGAATATCCTGATATGTATTGATGGGAAGAATTTAAACCAATTTAATAAGCCTTAAATATTTGCTAAAAATCTAAAAATATGATGTAATAATAAGGAATAAATTTATTTCTTATTATTTTTTATGAAAAGATTAATAATTTTCACATTTATTTTTTTATTTCTGTGAATAAATCTTATGAGTGCAAAGCGGTATTGAACTTTTTCTAAAACATATTCACTTTGAGTAACGCAATGTCCAACAGATTGAGATGAATGAGATCCTACTTGTGTCCAAATTGATTGATCTCCTCAAATTTGAACAATAGAATCTTCATGTCCTAAATGACCCAAGGGAGTTCCACCAACTTGAACTATGACTTGTATGATGTGGGATTCAACACCCCCTAGTTGAATGGTTTTATACTCAACACCTCAAAATAAACGGACAAATCAAGATGTAACAGTAACAATAATATGTTTAGATAGTTGATGAAGTTGATGTAGTTCGAGTAATTCTACATTTAGTAAAACTGTTTCATCAAATGAAAGCTGATGAACATATTTTATAGATAATGCTTGAAATATAGGGTATGTATCATATTCTGTACAAAATATTGATAAAATCGTCCCTACTTTAAATGATGTAATAAATAATAATCTTGACAATCTACTAGCAAATGATGAATATGAGTATACTATAAGTATAGATGATGCCTTAGGTTCTCCTATAGCAAGTGTAGAGTGAACTATGGAAAATAAAAACGATGAATGAACTACAAGCTTTATAGATAAAGTTTCTCCATGGTCTCAAACTTGGGATATAAGTGATGTAGATAGTTTCAGAACAGAAGATTCAAATTCAGCTAGACAAATGACATTTACTTTGACAAAGATATGTGATCAGGCTTGAAATTGTTGGAGTTGATCAGAAGACTATAATCATAATGTTTATGCTAATTCATTACATATTTGAACAAAAAGTATTGATTCTACACATTTAGATAATATTACAAACTGAACTAGTATTGCAGATGGATTAGCAAAATCATTTGATATTACATTAAAAGATGTATATTGAAATAATATAATTCCAGCCCCTTGAATAAATAGAACTATTGATTTTAATTTTGATGTTTCAAATACAACTTATTTAGATCAATATAAAAAAACAGGAGATGCAGTATTTTTAACTATACCTTCAGAACCTTATACTTATGCAAATAGATTAATAAATAATTACTCTTTTGATAGTCAACCAAGTAGTACTTGAGTTTATCCTTTTTCATTTAAAGTATATACACCAACTCAAAATGTTTATGATAAAGCAAACTGAAACTTTACAATAAATAGTATTACTTATGATATAAATGATTCGACTTTTGGTAATGTAACTAACCAAACAGTTAATAATTCAAACATAGCTTTCAAATTTAAACCATTATACTACACAACTTTTAATTGAGAACAAAGAAATTATGGATTTGTAGAATGAGCTACTCAAACTTGAACTATAGTTGTATCTAAAGATAGTTCATGAGATGAAAGTTGAGTTTCTTTAAGAAATTTATATTTAGAATTTGGTTCATGATTAACAAATCAAATTTCTCCAAATTTTGATTTACAAGCAAATTTACAATCCTGAACGTCTTATATATGAGAAGGAAATAATAATTTAGAAGAATCTAAATTATTTAAAAATCTATTTATATCAGATACTTATAATTTACAAACTCTCTTAACACAAACTTGATGAACAGTTGATTCTTTAACTAAACAGTACTTATCAACTCATATTTCTTATACTCTAGATTGAAAAAATGTAGTTTATAATTCTGATATTATATGAAAAGATAGTTATTGGTGATCACCATTATCTATAAACACTATGCAGTCTTGATTAAAAGTTATTTGATCAACTCATAGTCAAAGTCAAAATGATTTAACTACAAATCAAAATGAAACCGATATACATATACTTTGAAATATTACAAAATCTTCATTAAAAAGAGATATAAGAAAAAGCGCATATGATATTATTAAAAATATAAATCATGATTCTTGATCTAGTTATACAATTACAAATTTAACATGAAGTTCTTGGTTTAATAATACTTGATGAAAAAAATTATTAAATGATAAAATAATTTACTACAATCTAACTTGAGATCAAGCATGAAAAAATGTAGAACTTACTTGAAATGAAGTTTGATGAAATAAAACTATAATCATAAAATGATGAAATTTATATATAAAATCAGATTTGAGCTATGATTCAAGTACTGATACTCTTTGAATAATTGTTCTTAAAGATGATAATAATAACTGATGAAATCTATATATAGATCCAAATGTTAAAAATGTTGTTTGATCTATATATGTAGATAAATCAATTATGAGTTATAATACTATTTATTGTAATCCTGATTGAGAAATAAGTCCTAATTGTGGTTGAACTTTAGAAGCTTTAAAAAATCAATTATATATTTATTGACAAGTATTTTCTGAAAATACTATAGGTTGATCTAGAAGTAATCCTCTAATATGTCCGTATTATAAATATAATGAGCCAAGCTTTATTTGTGATTTAGATACAGCTCAAAAGTATGATTTAAATTATCTTAGAAGATATTTTGTATATGATAATAATAATGATTGTGGGTGAGTTTCAGATTGATTAATAAATTCTTGTGATGATCCATATGGGTGATATTGAAATTCAAACTACTTTGATAGAAATTCTATATACTATCTTTATCCAATAATTATAGAATACAATCCTATGATACAAGTGTCTCCACCACCACTATTTAATAATTAATAAAGTAGGCTAAAATTTTATATTTAGCCTACTTTTTAAAAAACTTATGTAATACAAAAAAAATTTGACATAAAAAATATATGTATATAATGCTCGGGCTATATAATTATGCGGCTATCGTCTAGGGGTTAGGACATCGGGTTTTCATCCCGGTAACCGGAGTTCGATTCTCCGTAGCCGTACCATTTTATATCGCGGAGTGGAGAAGTGGTATCTCGTCGGGCTCATAACCCGAAGATCGTTGGTTCAATTCCAGCCTCCGCAACCAAAAAATTAGAATATAGAATGAAAAATGCAGAATATAGAATAAAATTAAAAGTCTTTTATTTTGTATTTTGCATTTTATCTTATATATGTCAGTATAGCTCAGTTGGTTAGAGCGCGGGATTCATATCCCCGAGGTCGGTGGTTCAACTCCACCTACTGACACCAAAAATAACTTTAAAAAGCAATTAATAACTATTAATTGCTTTTTTTATATTTTTTATATAATACTATAAAATTTAAAAATGTAATTATTAATTTCTATATATGTTCATAGATGAAGTAAAAATAAAAGTCATAGCATGAAAAGGTGGTGACTGAATAGTATCTTGGAGAAGAGAAAAATATATACCAAAAGGTTGACCTCGGGGATGAGATGGTTGAAAAGGATGAGATGTATATCTTCAAACTACTACAAATATAAATACTCTTTCAGACTACAGACACAAAAAAGTTTTGAGTGCTCAAAATTGAGAATCAGGTTGAACAAATACAGCTCACTGAGCTAACTGAGAAGACCTAGTTTTAATGGTGCCTGTTTGAACAATAGTAAAAGATGTAAGTTCTTGAGATATACTTGCTGATTTAAGCAAGAACAATCAAAAGCTACTTGTTGTTAGATGAGGTAAATGAGGGTTTGGTAATGCTCACTTTGTATCAAGTACAAGACAAGCTCCAGCTTTTGCTGAGCTTTGAGATACACCTGAAGAAAAAGATTTAAAGTTAGAGCTAAAACTAGTTGCAGACATCTGAATCATAGGTATACCATCAGCTTGAAAATCAACTTTTATATGAAATGTAACAAATGTAAAACCAAAGATTTGAGATTATCCTTTTACAACTCTTACTCCAAATCTAGGAGTGCTTGATTATAAATGAAAATCTCTAGTACTTGAAGATGTTCCTGGACTTATACCTTGAGCAAGTGAAGGGAAATGACTAGGTATAGAGTTTTTAAAACATATAGAAAGAACTTGAGTTTTATTACATTTGCTTGATTTATATAGACTTGACAAGGTATTTTCAGATTATGAGGATATCAGACATGAACTTGGAGCATTTTCAGATGATTTAGCGAAAAAAGAAGAAATAGTAGTATTTTCAAAAGCAGATCTACTTGATAAAGAGATGAAAGATTATATAGTTTCAGAATTTAGAAAAAAACATCCTGAAAAAGATATATTTGTTATATCTTCAGCTACTTGAGAGGGAGTTTCTGAACTTATAGATTTCTTGATAGATAGTTATGCTGATAATGATGAAAAAGTATTATTACCAGAAAAAACTAGTGGAGTTGAAGAGTTGGTGGTATTTGACCTAAAACAAAACTCTGATTCTAAAAGAGTAGATTTAGAATACCTATGAGACTACAAGTTTAAAGCTACATGAGAAAGACTTGAACAGATAGTAAGAATGACTGATTTTAGTAATGGGGAAGCTGTAATGAGAGTTTATGATGTACTTGATAAGATGTGAGTTATAAAAGATATAGAAAAACGCTTAAAAAAAGTTTCTAAAGAAGCAAACTTAGATAATAGTTTTTTCTTTGAGTGAAGTGAAGCAGAAGACTTCTCTCCAACGCTTGAGGTAGCATGAAGAGAGATAAGTTTAGATAAACTGAGATATAATTTATAAAAAAGACTAGAAACTAGTCTTTTTTAGGTATATCTTCTTTTCCTTGCTATTTTAACTTTTTTCACTAAAATATTTTAAATTTAAAAATAATATATTTAGATAATATGAAATTTAACCTAGACAATTTAGTAAAAGAATTTGATGAATTGGAGCAGAAGTTGGCGGATCCAGTTATTTTTAAGGATCAGAAAAAAGTAAGAGAAGTGAGTTCTAGAAAAAAGCAAATAACTGAAGCTGTAGAATTGTATAAAGAGTACAAGGCTTTTGCTGATGCTTTAGAAGAAAATAAAAATATGTTATACACAGAAAAGGATGAAGAAATGAGAGAATTATTAAAAAGTGAGATTGAAGATTTAGAAACTAAGATACCAATTTTAGAAGAAAAATTAACCCTTTCTCTACTTCCTCAAGATCCAAATGATGATAAAAATATTATTATCGAGGTAAGAGCTTGAACATGATGAGATGAAGCTGCACTTTTTGCATGAGAACTTGCAAGAGCTTATTTAACTTTTGCTGAAGAAGAAGGTTATAAAACTGAGATTACTGAAAAAACAGAAACTGAAAATGGATGAGTAAAAGAAATTATATTTGAAGTAAAATGAGATTGAGCTTATAGTAGATTTAAGTATGAAGCTGGAACTCATAGAGTTCAAAGAATCCCAGAAACAGAAAGTAAAGGTAGGGTACATACTTCAGCTGTAACCGTTGCTGTTATGCCAGAGGTAGATGAGATAGATTTAGAAATAAACGAAGCTGATGTAGAGATGAGCTTTTGTAGAGCAAGTTGAGCAGGATGACAACATGTAAATAAAACTGATAGTGCTGTACAACTTAAACATATACCAACTGGAATCATGGTATTCTGTCAAGATGGTAGATCTCAACATAAAAACAGAGAAAAAGCTCGGTCAATACTTAGAAGTAAACTTTATGCTTATGAAGAAGAAAAAAGAGCAAAAGAGCTTTGAGAAGCAAGGCTTGCACAAGTAGGTTCAGGAGACAGATCAGAAAAAATTAGAACTTATAATTTTCCTCAAGATAGAGTTACAGACCATAGGATCTGACAAAATTTTTCAGGGATTCCACATATCATGGCAGGTAGACTAAAACCAATAATTGATGCTCTAGCTGTGGCTGATGAACAAGCCAAACTTGAAGCTGCAGGAAAAGGACAAATATAGGCAATTACAAATTAGTAATTACGAATAATAAAAATAAAAAAAAATATGATTTCTTGTATAAATCATATTTTTTTATATTTTTATTTATAGCATACAACTTGTAATTTCTAATTCGTAATTTTTAATTGAGTTATATTATCCCGTTTATTGCACTTATATTAAAACTATAGTTCATTTGTAAACTTCAAATTATTCAGATATATCAGATCTCAGAGTCTATTTTGATAGGTTTTATAATTATAGAGTAGTCTTTTAGATATGGAAGTATATTTTCTTCTCAGATAAAAACATTTACTCCTGGATTTATTGGGAAATCACTTATAAATCTCATGAAGTTAAATTTATCTTCAAGCATATCTATTATATTGTAGATATCTTCTCAAAGTCTTTTTTGGTTTTTCTTTAAAAACTGGCTTATCCCACAGTGTTGCATTATACTTTTTTCTGGAATACAAAAAAAAGCTATTTCTCAAGTGTTTTTTGAAAGAGTTGAAGTTATTTTAAATACGAAGTCAGCAAGTTTATTTATTCATCCATTATGTGTATCTATATTTTTTTCTTGTAAAAAATAACTTGGTGTTTGTTCCATCAAATAATTTACAAATGCTCTTAATCATTTAGAAGTTGGTAGCCTACCTGCTGATGTATATGGTTGAAATACTAAATCAAGAGCTTCAAGTTTTGCCATATCACTTCTAACTGTAGCAGAACTTACTCAAAGATTATACTTCTTTAAAAGAAGTTTACTTCAAATCACATCTCAAGTCTCTAAATACTCTTCAACTATGATTTTTAGTATCTCTATATTTCTCCCTGTTAATTGCATTTTTAGTTTTAAGATTAGTATTTAATCTTTGTCATCCTGAACTAGTTTTTCAGGATCATAAAAAAGTAAAAATACAAATTATGATTCCGGATCTAATCCAGAATGACAATAACACATGTTAATTATAATTACTTTATAGCTTTTATCAACTCTTTGTATGTCTCTGCTATATTGTATGTTTTTAGTATATTGCAGTAGTTTGGTATTTTCTTATTTTTTGTAAGAGCGACTATCTTTTCGTAAATGTCAAAATTATTTGTCGGATTGAAATACTCTATCTTATCTCAAAATATATTATTTATATTTTTTAGGTTACTTGAAATTATTGGAGTATTGTAGTTTATAGCATCTTCAAGTAAAAATGGGAAACTCTCATAAAGCGGAGGAAAAATCACTCAAAGACTATTTTTATGAAACTCAAGTTTTTCACTTTCACTAACATTTCATATAAGATACATTTTATCAAGTATTTTATTTTCAATTATATTTTTTCTCAAAGAGAGATCTTTTATACTATCATCATCTATAAAAACTAGATTTAAGTCTATATTTGCTTTTTTGATTTCTGAAAATACTTTTATCACTCTATCTAAGTTTTTATAAGTTCAAGTTCAGGCAGAGTAAATCAGGTATTCTCATTTTATGTTAAACTTTGTCCTTATATCTATACCAACCTCAAGTTCTTTTTTCTTTTCTTTTTGATTAAAAAAAGGAGTTATTATTTTGATATTATCTTCATAGATGTTTAATTTATCGTTTATCTCGTTTTTTGTAAGCTCATTGAAACAGATTATTTTACTTGCATTTTTTGAGTTTGTATTAAGTAGATAATTATCAAAATATTTTCTAAAAATACTTTTTTTAGGTGGATAGTGAAAATCAACTAGATTAGCTAAAAAAATTATATTTTTTCACTTATATTTTGTGGGTTTGTTATAGTCAAAAAATATAGTTAAGTCATTATCGTCTTTATTTAAATTCTTTAAAAAACTTGCTTGTTCAAATAAACTCCCAGGTTTTTCTTTTATAACTATATTGTTTGTATGTTCTCAAAAATTTATATGAGAGAAAGGCAAATCCAGATATATATTGTAAGTATTTATTTTCTCATTATTTATAAAAACTTGTACTAGTTTAAATACAAAGTTAGAATAATAATCTCATTTTTTTAGAAATCTTAAATCAAGTCAAATTTTCATATATATTTTTAAAAGTCCTTAAAAGTTGTAAAATTATTTTTTGCATTATAATGAGTTTAATAAAAATTAATAGTTTTTTTATGATTTGAATTTTACTTAAGCTTATCTATACAAGAGGACTTTCTATAAAAAGATGGAGTAATTTTCCACGCATTGAGGATGTAACTCCGCTTGATAATGCATGATATGTAATACATGTCGCATTATTTTTGGCATACTTAGAAGAAAAACATGGTAAAAAACCAGTTGATAAAGAGTATATAATAAAAAGAGTGATGTTTGATTTATTCAAATCTCTTGTTTTATCAGATATAAACTCATGAACTAGAGATTATATAAACAAAATTGATGGTGAGATTATGACAAAACTCGAAAAAAGAGTCGAAGAGTATCTATTTTCATTTGAATGATGAGAGTTTATAAAAGAAGATATGAAAAAAATTCTTTGAGCAACTGATAAGAAATTAGAAAATGAAATAATTCTAGCTTCAAAAAAATTTGCAGGATACAATGAATGTTTAGTAAACTCAAGGGTTTTTCTTTTTACTTACGATGTTGCGATGGATCAGATACAAGATTATTTTGATAAAAATAAATCAAAACTTCACTGTTTAAAACAACTTGTAAACAATGACGATTATAAAAAATATTTAGGTCATATAAGAAGACTTTCTCATTGTAAAAGATGGTCAGGTAGAAAAAGAAACTATGATGTTTCAGTTATGTCTCATCTTGTAATGGTTACCTTTATCTCATATGTACTTTGAAACTTAGAAAATATTGAATGAGAAGCAAACTATGATGTATACAAACTTATGCTTAGATCTCTTTATCATGATATACCAGAGGCTATTACTTGAGATATAATTACACCAACAAAAAAAGCGATTCCTTGATTTAGAAAAGTGCTTGAGGAAGTTGAAAAAAAGATGATGAATGATTATTTCTTTGTGTACGTATGAGATGATTATAAAAAAATGATAACCGATTACATGCTTGAACCATTCTTTTGAAGTGAATGAGAGCTTGCTAAAAAAGCAGATATAATAAGCGCTATGTTTGAGGCAAAAATAGAAAGAGATACATGAAACCCAGAGTTCAATAATATATACAGAAGTATAAAAAAAGATGTAAATGATTTTAGTATGATATCTTGTGATCATTTTTTAAAAGAGATTATCATGAGTTTCGAAGAAGATTATTCAGATTTGGATTTAGGGAAGGATGTGAAGTAAGACATCACCCTAACCCTCTAACTCATCCCTCACCCTAACCCTCTACTTCGCTCTAACTTCGAAGATAGTCGTGCAAGCACTCCTGTCTCAGTTATCCCCAAGGGCGAGGGAATAGAAGGAAGAAAAAATATAAAATAATAAAAATGAATATAAATGATTATATTAGACTTGATTGAAATGTATGACTTTTGAAAGTCAAAGTAACCCCAGGACAATCAAAAAACGAGTTTTTTTCTGTACTGGAAGATGGAACTTTAAAGATCAGGATAAAAGCTCCAGCAGAAAAATGAAAGGCAAATAAAGAACTTACAAGCTTTTTAGCTAAAGAGCTTTGAGTTTGAAAAGGAGATATTGATATAGTAGCCTGAGCTAGTGATCAGGTAAAGATTATAAAAATAAAATTTTAAACTATGAAAATAATAATGACAACATATCCAAATAAACCAAAAGAACTAAGAAACTTTGTCATGAGGATACTAGGAAGCAAGCTTGCTATGTGTGTAAATCAGATTAATTATGTAAAAAGTTACTATTGGTGGGAAGGAAAAATAACTCACTGACAAGAAAAAATCTTGCTTATAAAAACCAGTGATGAAAATGCTGGCAAATTAAAAATATTTCTTGAAAAAAATCATCCATATGATGTATCTGAGATAGTGGAGTTGAGTCCTGAAAGTGTGAATGAGGGGTATTTGGGATGGATAGGTAAATAATTCTATTTATAGTATTTATAGGAGGAGAGCGACAGCGATTTTGTCACAACGTTTGC
>JAQVGG010000015.1 GCA_028696815.1 Candidatus Altimarinota bacterium | reverse complement strand
TATTCTATTGATTTTTACCACTTTTTCTTTTACAATCAGGCTGAAGCCGTGGGGTTTAAACCCATTGTGCAAATGTGGTCCTCCTCTCTACTTAAAAGTAGGGGTTTAGAACCCATCATTTGTAAATCAAAAAAATCTTTGCTTGCAAAGATTTCTACTATAACTTTATACTTTCTACTTTTAACTTTCAACTAAATAAAAGAGATATATAGCAGCAATAGGTGAAAGGAGGAAACCTATATGCCGATATATACCTCACTATTAAGTTTAGTATATTTTCCGATTTTTTGCAAATAATTTTAATCATTATCTATAAACTTTCTTCATCTCATAATTCCAAATACACTCTATTCCTTCATTGTTCTTTAGCATGATACATAGCTTTATCTCATCTTTTTAACAAACTACCAAGATTATCTCAAGTAACTAAATCTGACACCCCAAAACTAGCTGTAATCTGTAAAGTTACGGTCTTTCATTCATGTTTAAATTTTATTTCATGGTTTTGTAATTTTTCTCTAATTTTTTCTGATATCTCTATAGCCTTTTCTATACATGCTCAAGGAAACAATATAACAAATTCTTCTCATCAGTACCTAGAAAATAAATCATTTTTTCTAATTTCTTGCTTAACTATTAATGAAAATTCTTTCAATACTTGATCTCATATATGGTGACCATACGTATCATTTATATTTTTAAAATAATCCAAATCAATTATAACTACAGATAATTCTTCCTCCATACTAGATGCTTCTTGAAGTTTATTAACTGCTAAAGAATCAAATGAATCTCTCATTAATGCTCAAGTTAAATTATCAAAACGAGCTTTTACTTCTAACTCAGCTAATTTTGCTTGTTCTTCGGATATATCAAATCACATATCAACAAAACCAACTACTTTTCAAATTTTGTTTATTATTGGTATTATAATTTTCTTAACATGGAAACCCCTCCCATCTTTTGCTTTATTAGTTATTATACCACTCCAAATATTTCAAGAAAGTAAAGTATTCCGTATACTTTGATAAAATTCTGGAGAATGTTTTCAACTAGTAAATAATTTTGTACTTTGTCATTTTAATTCTTCTATACTGTATCAATTAACATTTTCACAATAAGTCACATCTTTTATAACTCAATTTAAGTCTACTACTTGCATTATTGCAAATCTTGCCATAGCCTCAAGAATTATATCTCTGTATTTTTCTTGTGATAAAATATATTTTAGTGATAATTCTACTTCTTCTTCAAATCAAATTATTTCATTAACTTTTTTTGCAATTGCATTATATTCAAAATTATCTTCAAGTTTTAATCTGTCATAAATCGTTTCAAGTAAATTTTCTTGAGTTTCTTTTAATTGTAAAACTCTACAAAAATATTTGATTCATTTAACAACTTTTTGAACTTCTTCTGAAACACCAGAAAAACTAGGAAGTACTCCTCTTCCCTCTACTACAATTTTCTCAGCCTCTAAAAAAATATCTTTATTACATGTAAATTTTGATGGCTTAAAATATGGTGATTTTGTTAACATAATTTACTACTTTTATTCAAGGTTGTATTTATACGTATTTTTTCAAAAAAAGCAAGTTTATTTTTGACTTTATGTTTTTCTATTTTATATTAATCTTTTTTTAATATTTTGAATTTTTTAGAAAAACCTTTAATATAAATAAAATAATTGTTTTTTAAAACCATGCTTACAGTAAACTTATCCCTAGACAAATCAGGTATAAACCCCTATATTTCCTCAACTCTACTGAAAAAAATAGAGGAAAATTTAAGTGCATGAAAAAAAATTATCCTATATCTAAACAAAAGATGAGAGTACTCTTCACTTGTATGCCAAGATTGTCAGCATATTTTTAAATGTCCCGCATGTGATATATCTCTATCGGTTCACAAACATCCTGAAAAACTAGCTTGCCATCTTTGCTGATATAATTCAACTATTCCCTTAAGGTGTGAAAAATGTTCAGGTACTCACTTACTTAAGATATGAGTAGGGACTCAGCAAATAGAAAAGTGTCTTTCAGACTATTTGTCTAGTGAAAAGTGTAAAATATATAGATTTGATCTAGATAACATAAAAAATATTTCTTCAAAAAAAGAAGCTTTAGAACATCTAAAAAATGCAGATATCATAATATGAACCAAAATGATTACTACAGGTTTTGATTTCAAAAAAGTATGACTTGTATGAGTAATACTTTTAGAACAAGAGTTAATTATTCCAAATTATGATACAGAAGAAAAAGCTTATATAAACATAAAGCAGATAATTGGAAGGGGTGAAAGACTTGGAGAAAAAACTGATTTTATAATGCAAAGTTTTATTCCTGACAATGATTTAATAAAATGACTTATAGAACATAATTATAAAGATTTTTTCAAAAAAACTTTAGAAGAAAGAAAGATTTTTTCTTATCCCCCATTTGTTGAAATGGCTACACTAGAATACAGAGATACAAACCAAGAAAAAGCTAAAAATTTTATGGAAAACTTAAAAAATAAACTCGATATTGAGTGTAAAGAGGAAAGTGAAAAGTGAAAAGTAATAGAGGTAGTTTTAAACTCTACCCCTAGAAAAAAATACAATCAATATCACTATAAAATAATTATTAAATGAAATAACTTAAGAGATTTTTTACAAGAAATTAAACCTGAGATTATGAGAAATAGCAAGTTAAGTGTGAGTTTTTACTAATTTTTTAACAGAAAAAAAAAACTATACTTGATTTAGAGTAAAATTTAGTTAAAAATTATTTTAAATTCATTAAATAATTTAACATTTTATATAGAGAAAACTATGAAATTTTCAGTAAAAACTGTAGAGTTAAAAAAAGGTTTAGATATAGTAAACCATGCTACGGCTTGAGTTACAACAACTCCTATTTTAGAAAGCATCCTTATAAGAGTAAATTACAGTGATGTTATTTTAACATCAAACAATTTAGAAACAGCTATAGAGTATACGATTAAAAATGACTTAAGTATAAAATCAGAATGATCATACTGTATACCAAGTAAGCTTTTTACTAGCTATGTATCACTTCTTAGTGATGATGAAATAGAGATTGAATTAGTTTCAGATAGTATAATTATAAATACAGAAAGTGGTAAACTAAAAATCAAATGAACTCCAGCTGAAGACTTTCCTTTAATCCCAACTATAAAAGAAGAAACTTCTTTTAGTATCTCAGGAAAAGTACTTAGAAAGGCTATTGAAAAAACTGTTTTTTCTGCTGCTGAATGAAACATAAGACCAACTCTAGCTTGAATACTTGTAAATCTTAAATGAACAGAAGCAATATGTGCTTCAACCGATAGTTTCAGACTTAGTGAATACAAAATGAATCTTTGAGCTGACAATATGGTTAGTTTTTCTCAAATCGTACCAAGTAGAACTGCTTATGAGATAAAAAGCATACTAAAAGATGATGATAGCGTAAAAATCATCTCATGAGATAGCCAAATAGCTTTCTTTTTTGGAAATACTAAATTTTTCTCTAGACTATTAAACGGTAAATTTCCAGATTATTCTAGCTTCTTTCCTACAAACTATTCTACAAAAGCTGAAATAAACAAAGCCGATTTAATGCAAGCTTTAAAGAAAATTAATTTAGTTTCAAAAGAAAACAATTATTCTATAAAGATGAGTTTCTCATCAGAAACTGGAATAGTTCTTGAAACTTCAGAAACTCAAATCTGAGAATGAGAAATAAAACTGACTTGAGCTATAGAATGAGAAGACAATATAATAGGTATTAACTCAACTTACTTCCTAGAAGTACTTGGAGTAATCGAAACAACTCATGTAAGTATAAGTTTTGAATCTCCACTTGCACCAATACTTATTACTCCGCTGAAAGATCCAGAAAGAGAAGATGATAAATCAAGTTTCAGACATATCATAATGCCGCTAAAGATATAATTTTCATAATTAGTTTTTTCTTCTTACCTTACTATATCCTCCACTCACATAAAAATAATTCCAAAAATAAGCACTTACATAATTTAAAAGTAAGTGCTTATTTTTTTTTGTATTTTGTATAATGTTTTAAAAATCAAAGATATAAATTGATAGACTGCTGAAACTATAGATTTTCAGACCTTATAAATTCAAGAGTAGCTTTCATCAAATCATAAAAAATAGTTGAATAGTTAAATAGTAATCCCACTTTTAAAATCTGCTAGAACAACGAACATAGATACCGGTACTCTTATAGCCGGTGCGCTGATAACCATCGAAGAAGAGCTGCCGCCGAGCGTTGTTACTACCGTACTCAGTACTAGACCAATAGCCACTGTTAGTAAAAGCTCATAAACTTGACTTATTGGTATAAATAGTGTTTAATTCATCTTTTGCTGGTAAGTACCATGTTCAAGGAGTTGTTGAGTACTTATTCCAACATAAATATCAAGCAGTTCATGAAGTTCAATTTATAAAACTTGTATTATTATATCAATCTGTAGTACTTATAGCATTTGTAGTAATTCAATAATATCACCATTGTATTCCAGAACTATCATCACTATTACCTACAACTAAAACCTTTGATGATACTGTGGTTCAAGCTATTCTAGCAGCTCATCCTGGATAATCTGATATATTACATCAGATGTAATTATTTATATTTGATAGTATAGTTGCCTTATTATCTTGTGCTTCTTGATAAGTTATAGTTTCTCAGTTTCAACATGTTGTTGGGAAAGTAGGAGTTATTATTGTTTCTGCTACTGTATTATTTGATCATTGTCATAGTACTATACTATTTATTAAAGATACTAGCTCGTTTTCTGGTTTGTTTATTATATTTGAATAGATAGCTTGTGTTTGTAGGTCTGATCATGAGTAGGCTTGTTGAATCTTTTGTGCTAGTTCTATTTTTTGTTCATCTGTTGAAGTTGATGTGATTGATCAGTAGTATGGTGCAAAATTTATTGTAAGATTTTCTTTTGTTTGATCTATTGTAGTTCAAACTTGTGGTAGGTTGTTTCAGTTTGTTACTACCTGTGATTTGATATTATTTTCATCTAATATTATTCATGTAGCACTTGTTACTTCTGCATTTATTATACTTGGTAGTGGTACATAGTAGTTTTGCGTTTTTACATATATCTTGTTATATGTTCAATTTACTTTTGGTTTATATGTTTCTGCTGCATTTGCTTTAGAAATAATACTTGTAGCTACTTCTCTCCCTTTGGGACAAGTGAAAGAAGGAGTGCTTGCACGACTATCTTGAAGTTGAAGCGAAGTAGAGACTGAGTGAGGGCTTTGAGATTGATAAACTATCTCTCACTCATAAATAGCTAATATCTCATATTGTGTATAGTTAGCTGTTGTTGAGTAAATGTATTCTTCCTTTGTAAGTGGATCAAGTGGTATATTACTTAGATTTCATACTTCTTTGTATGGACTATCTCAGAATGTTCATTGGTAGTATACTGTATCTCAACTATATGATACAGTTTGAGCACTTTCTGGTGCTAGGTAGATAGAGTTTCTTGTAGCGTATACTTGCAAAGCTTTTTCAATAGTTTTTATATCTGCTGCTCTTATACTATTTCTAGCATCTTGTGAATATCATGATAGTGAGATAAAAGCTATAGTAGCTAGGATAGCTAATATAGTAATCACTACTATGAGTTCTACTAGGGTGAAGGCTTGTTTTTGTTTATTCATAGAAAAGAAAATTTAAAAAAGATAATACTAGTATTATCTTTTTTAATGTACATATGTCAAATGTTTTTAGGGAATTTGTATTGACAATAAAACTGAAAATTTTGTAAAATATTCTCTATTTTACCCCCAAGGCTTCCCTTATATCAGCAAACAACTCTTTGATTCAGATATTTTTTGCACTTGATACTGGAAATATTTTTTGTCAGAAAAATTCTGATTCTGAATGATTCAGTGATTTTGTTATTTCATTTTTACTAAGTCTATCAACTTTTGATAAAACTATTGAAACTGGAGCTCATAGTTCAAGCAAATATTTATACATGTCTATATCTGTTTGTTGTGGTCAGATTTTACTATCTATAAGCATATAAACTCTTTTTATATATTGTCCTCTTTCCTCCACATACCAGCTTATAAGAGCATCTAGTTTTTCTTTTACTTCTTTACCTAGCTTAGCAAAACCATATCATGGTAGATCTGTAAAATAATATTTATTGTTTACTAAAAATAGATTTGCTGTTTTTGTCTTACCAGGTTTAGAACTTGTTTTTACAAGATCTTTTTTTCACATAAGAGTGTTCATGAGACTTGATTTCCCTACATTTGACCTCCCTACAAAAATAATTTCTTTTTTATTATCAAAAAGTACTTTTGAGTCATCTATAAAAACTGATTTTACAAAAACTGCATCTATTATTTTCATACTTATATTTTTTGCTTAATATTCTAAAATATGATATTATTATATAGAAAAATATTAAATGTAAATTTTAAAAAATGACTAGTCAAAATATAGACCCAAAAATTAAAGCAAATGCAATCAGTGCTTACTTGTTACTTTTTATATCAGGAGCTTTTTTATTTAACAAAGAAAACCATCTACTAAATAACTCTTTTGTAAAATCTCATACAAAAGTTGCTTTATTATTGCATTTTGGATTTTTATTTACTTATATTATATTTATAAGTTTTTGACTTGGATTTAATATTTCTATATTAAATTATTCTTTAAATCAGATAATTGCATCAACTCTCTTTATAATACTTTTTTGAGCATTACTTTTTTGAATTTATAAAGCAAATACTTGAGAAGAATTTAATCTAATACATACTGTAAAACTAAAAAATTGAAATATATTTGATAGAAAAGAAGAAAACACACTTAGCGAAAAAGATAAACTGTCAGTTATACTATCAAGAACTCCATTTATTGGATATCTAGTTTATCCAAAATTAAAAGAAAATCCTGTTATACAAAACTCAATAAAGCTAAATATGATAGTGACTTTTATCATATTTTTACTTTACATATTTTGAAATCCAAATCTTGCAACTCTGCTTTTATTAATATATATAATCATAGTTGTATTTTTAAGTATAAATTTAGTTACTAGAAGTGAGATCGTAAATATAAATCTTGAAAGTATACCAAACCTAAAAGATATAATCTTACTAATCATATCTTTATCTAAATACTTAAAGTTATACTTTAGCAAAAAAGAGTTTAGATTATTTAAAGAAATACTTGAAGAAACAAAAAAAGAAGATGCTCTGAGACTTGAAAATGATGAAAAAACGTTAAGTGAAAAACCAGATTTTAAACTTCCAAGTATATTAGTTTACATACCAGTTATAAATGTAACAAGTCTTTTTAACCTAAATTCAAAACTACAAAAACATATTGTAAACTGAATTATAATCTCGGTTTTATTTATATTATCTTGGTTAGTTTTATGATTTGATAACAAAGTTCAAATACTTCTAGCTTTCCCTTTATTTTTCGGTATTTGACATCTAAAAACTGATTTAAGTTATGAAACTCCTCTATTTTATGATATCTATAGAGTAGTAAAATTTATACTTACAAAAATCAAAAATCTATTTTCATTTTTACACAAAAAACACAAAGAAGAAAAAAATGAAACATTAAAAGTTGGAGAGTAATCTCCAACTTTTTTATTGTTCTTTAGAGCTCACTTACTATCCTTTCTTTTAATTCTTCCATATTTATATTTTTATAAGCACTTATAAAAACAGGTTTCAAGTATGCAAATTTTTCCTTCAAGTATTCAAGCTTATTATCAAAGACTTTATCATTTCACTCTTCATCTACAATTATTCACTTTTCACTATTCTCTATTTCCTGAATTTCATCTATCTTATTAAACACATAAATCTTTTTTTGTGTTGCTCATATATTTTCAAGGATATCATCAACTACTTTTATCTTTTCTTCTATTTTTGGATCCGCTGCATCAACTACATGAAGTAATATTTGAGACTCTATAGAGTCTTCCAGTGTCGAAGAAAAAGCATCAACTAAATCAGGTGGCAGATCTCTAATAAATCAGATAGTATCATTAATTAGTATTTCTTTTCACTTACCATCCTCTGTAGGTAACCACATCTTACCTACACTAGTACCAAGAGTTGCAAAAAGCTTGTCTTCAGCGAGTACTCATTTTTTTGTTAATGCGTTAGTTAATGTTGATTTTCAAGCATTTGTATACCCTACAACTCAAACAGTATCAAGTCATTTTCTAAGTCTTGACTTCCTATGCTCTGCCCTAACTTTTGCGTAATGTTCTAGATCTTTTTTTATAGATTGTTCTCTTTTTGATAAATGTCTTTTCATTATCTCTGTATTTGTTTCTCATTTACCTCTAGCAAGTTTACTTCATCCTCATTGACGAGATAACTCCATACCCATACCAAAAATACGTGGTCACATATGCTTAATTGCAGCAAGTTCTATTTGTAATCTTGCCTCTGTACTTTTTGCATTGCGTTCAAATATCTTTAAGATAAGATCTACCCTATCCCAAGCTTTTGCTCAGATTTTTCTTAAACGTTCATTTATATTGTAAATCTGATGAGGTTTTAATATATTTCAAAGTATAAGTAAGTTTGCTCATTCTAACTCCATCTCTTGCATAATTTCATCAAGCTTTCACCCTCAGATATAAGTGTTATAATCTGGGAGTCATCTTTTTTGAACATGTTTAAGAATAACTACTCACCCATAAGTATTTACCAAATTTTCTACTTCCAACATACGGTCTTCCATGTTTTCTCTTGTGCAACAATCAGTTGGGATTATGTCAGCAATAAATACTTTTAGTTTTTCACCTGTATACTCTAGATTTTTTTGCAGTTGCTCCAATTCTCTTGCACTTCTTTGTTTTGTCATAAATATCTTTTGTCTAAATTAATTTTAAAGTAGATAGTATTATAATGATTTTTTAGAAAAATAAAGTGAAAGACTTTTACTTATTTTATTTTCATGAATTAATTAATTCCCATTCTCAATTAGTAACTTTATAAACATTTCAATCATGCTTAAGATAATTTAAAAAACTTGAAAAGTTATTAATCTCTGTATTTTTAAGATATCTTATAATATAATCTTCACTAAAATTATCTTTATCAATATTAACCCTATGAACAAAAGATTTAACTTTCATATTATAAATTATTTCCATATCAGCTTTTGATAAAAGATAACTATCAAGAAAAGAATCAAATCAATGCAAAGAAAAAGATTCTATTGTATTTTTACTTTTATCTAGTAAATAATTATTAGATACTATTTCATTGATAACTGAATTAATCTTAGTCAATGTCTTAATAAGAGTATCTTCTCATTCTAATTTTGAGTGAAAATTTATATTTATCCTTTTAGGTCATCTTATCTTATTTATCGAATCAAAAATATAGTTATCTTCATCGTCATATTTATAAAAATCAAAAAAGTAATAATTAAAGTAGATTTTTGATGTAATATTTGATAAAAAATCAAAATCATTTCAATTAATATTTTCTATAAATATTTGTTCAGCATTAAATCAATCATACCTGGATAAAATTTGTTCAGTATAAATATCACTATTTTTTATAAATTCAGGATAATCTATAAATAGTGAGCTATTTTTTATATAATATCAATTTTCAACTTTTGTTTCTTTATCTAAATCTATATTTTTATAAAAATATAGATTTAGAAATAGTGATAAAAATAAAAAAGAACTTATTATTATTAATGAAAATTTATTATTAAGCATATTAAAAATGATTAAAAAACCTTATTATAAAATCAATAAATCTCTCAAACCAAGATTTACTATCTTTTATGACAATATCTTCAATTATTTTTTCTTTTTCATTATTTTCTAATCAAAATAGTTTGTTGAATTTTGAGCATGGAGCTAAAATTTGTAAGTCATTTTCTAAATTAGTCATACTGTAATCTTTACTAACTTTTGGCTTAATAGAAAAATCAATATCAAAATGAATACTTTTATCTTTGTCTATATAGATTTTATCATTATCACAATATATTTTTGTATATCCTTGTAAATTGTCACTAAAAACAAAACTTCAACTATATCAATTTAGTATAAAATCATATTCTTTTTTTCACATATAAGTCTGTCAATATTTTGAATAACTCACATCACTATTAAAATCATTAAAATACTTATTTTTAATATTGTCTTTATCTAGCAATATTCATCATAAATTATAGATTAAAATATCATCTTTTTTAGGTAAATATGAAGTTTTACTATTAAAAGAATCATATACACTCACTACAATACCACTATATGTGTCAATTCATCAACTAAAAAGAAATACGGTGTTATCTCATGTAGAAAATATAGCTTTTTCATAATCAATTCAACTTTTAAGTTCACCATTATCTGACATATCATACATAGTAAATGACTGCGTTTTAGAATCTGATAAAACCTTTCATATAAGAAAACTTGGACAGTTACTAAAATAATCATTATGACAACTATTCATATCATATTCAGCAAAAGTCGTTTTGCTAAAAAGTAATATTATTAATGTGATAAATATTTTTTTCATATTGTTTAGTTACTTACATTGTACTCAGCAATCTTTATTTGTTCTCAATTATCAAGTATTTTATATATTCAATCTAATCAAGGTCCCTTACTAAATTTTCAACTAAGATTATATTCTGAAATTTTTGGAGTAATAATAAATTTTTCTATATCATCAAGTAACTTTTTATCTTCAATTAGAATAATTATATCATAAATTAGTATTGTCTTTAACATTTTTTAAAAAATTATTAATGATTTCTTTTGATTGCTTATTATTTAATTTTGGTAATAAATTTTTAAATATAGTAATATATAATTCTCTACTTTTTTTATCTTTTAAAACATTATATCATCAAGTTAAGTCAGCTACTAAACTTATGTTGTTAAATCTTTCAGGTTCAAATTTAAAAACTATGTTTAAAAAAACAATATCTTTATATGTAAGGCTTCAGCTGGCTTTTTGTACTCAATACAAAGTTTCCTCATCTCATTCAAAAATTTGAGTCAGTAATCTCTCTGCTAAAACTATTCTTTCAGTTGATATTCAAAAGTTTTTATATTCTTTATCTATAAATCAAAGCTTATTTTTTATATTTTCATCACTGTAGTTATGTATATTTTTCAAAATATAGTATAATTGTATTTTTTCAATAATACTAATATTATTATCAATATTTCAAAGAATATATTTTCAAGAATCAATATCAATTTTAGATAAAGTATAAAAATCATCTATATTCAATTTATTATTTTTTAAAATAATATTTTTCAATTTTTCTTTATAATTACAAATATTTGTTAGTGAAGTTTTATCTAAATTTATGAAGTTTACATTTTCTTCATTACAAACTTTTTTATTAATATCACTATGATTTGTATTACAAGATGATAATAATAAAGTTAATAACAAAATTAATATTTTATTAAACATTTTTAGTTTTTTAAATTTTAAAAAAAGGTGGAGTTTCACTCCACCAAGTATATGACCAAAAGGATATTTTTCAATACCTTGTTTAGTTATGGGGCAACCCGCAAGTAAGGCAAGTTTCCTTGAATCGCATTGGAGATATCATTGTATTGTATTACATGAGTTCCTCCATAGTATGGATCAAAGTAGTAAATGCTGTTTGTATCACCGTTGTATTTGTAAAAAACAACTATATGTGCATATCCAGGGATAGGATTACCACTATAATATGGTTTTAGGGCCAAAATTACAGGATAATCCTCTTTAATCCTGCTAACCATTGTTTGAAAATTTGTTGCAATGGAATTATTACCTGAAGCTTTCACAGCAGTATTCCATTGCCACACATTTTTAACTAATGATTTTAGCTCATCGGTAGATGTTGTTGTATTATAACTTTTTCCCATACCATTATATACATTTTCAATCTCCATAATTGCTGAGATTAAATCAGTAGTAAAGTGTGCTGGGAAACCGAAAGTTTTCATCCAATAGTAGTTCTTTACAAGTAGTAAAGATGTAGGTCCACAAGAATAATTTGCACCGGTATTTTTTTGTAGCACATTATTTGCTGATTGTGTACTTTCATAAAAACCGGCAACATAATATATATTGTTATTATTTGGGTCAACAGCCCCAAATGCTACCGTATTAAAACAAAGCAGCATTCCCACAACAAGAAACATTAAACGTTTCATCTTTACCTCCTCAGGTAAATTTAGTTTCACTCCCAAAATTAGGAGCCAGATGATTATATATAAAAACCTATATAATCAAATATTTTTTAGCTGTTTTTTTGCTTTATATAGCCATTATACAACAATATAATCTATTTATTATACTTATCTTATATTACACTGACATTAAATTTTTACTCTAAAATTATTTTTTATTATTAATTTGATTTTTAATCGTTTTTAAACTAAAATGAATTTAATATATTTAATAAAAAAACAGATGAAAACTAAAAAGTTAAGTTTGGTAATTATTGCTTTGATATTATCTCTTTTAAGTAATAACATTTCTTACATATATGCACAAAATTACGAAACCATAGATACTACAAGTTCAAATTTTATCAATACATATGGAAATAATCCACTATATATAAATGATGATATAAATATAATATTTCCAAATAATCTAGAAGTTCAAAGCTACAAAAACCAAATAATATATGACAATTCTTCTATAGAATTACCAAAAGTATCACCCTTTGTAAAATATATATCTGATAGTATATGACAAGATAAATTCATAAATCTTAGGGAATCATGAATTCTATTAGTTGAATGAGATTTACTAAAATTTTGAAAAACTCAATCTTACCAGTGACCATATTGAGCAGCCAAGCATTACTTTGATGAAGATAGTAATGAAATATTAAATATAAAGTGAAACATAATTAATACTATTAAAACTTTTAAAGTTTTTGGGAAAAATGAAAATGTTAAAATACTTATTGAACCATTTGATAAAAATATACTTTGAACTAGATTTACTTCATGAATTGAGTGACTAGTACCAAAAATAACTATTTTTGATGATATAAAATTAGCTATAGAATTATCTATAACTACAAATTCTTGAAAATGAAACAAAATTTATTATCCTGAAATGAAGTATAAAATATACAAATACATAGTTGATATTCCAAATAATAAATGAGAAAAACAAACCTGATATTCTTATATAATTTCACCTTATTACGAATTTAATCTACAATTACCAAGTTGAGAAAATGAATTAAGTGTAAATTATAAAAGCTACAAATGAGATCAAAATAGTTTTAGGATAATAAATTATAAGTAAGAAAAGTAGAGAGAAATTATTTAAATTCATCTCTCTTTTTCTTTACTCTACATTTTTAACTTTAAGTGCAAAGATATTTTTCTCTTCTTTACTTTTGCTGCCAAAAGTAAAACAAAAGCACTTAAGGCGGCAAATCTTCGCACACTAGGTAGTATACTATAGTGTGTCGTTTCACGACGAAGTTGCCCCTTAAGAATCCCGATTGCTACACATCGAAAATGTTAATTCTAAAAAACTTATGAGGATAAAGCTTATAAATACTAACATACTTCTAAATGTTTTCTGGCTCAATAGAGTCTCTCGCGGATTTTTAAGGCTGCGGTAAGCCTTGAAGACTTTTGTTACTTTTGGTCACAAAAGTAAAGAAGAGAAAAACCTTTTGAAAAAATAAACTTATTTAATACAATCATATTATATTTATTTTATAGATTCTGAAATAAATTCAGGATGACAGTAACTAGTTACACATGAAAAAAATCTGAAAATTAACACAAACAAAAGTCCTTAAAAAACAACTTCATCTAAGCAAATCTTGAAAACAAAAAGTCATAGAAGCAAGAGACAGACTAAAAGATATCATAAACTGAAAATCAAATAGAAAAATACTTATAATCGGTCCTTGTAGTGCTGACTTTGAAGAATCTCTATTTGAATATGCTGCTTTTTTAAAAGAAATGAAGAAAAAATACGAGGATAAACTAGAAATAGTTATGCGCTTCTATACAGGAAAACCTAGATCAACTGTTTGATGGAAAGGTATATTACATTCAGAACCAGGTCAAGAAGCCGATTTAAAATCAGGTATAAAACATGCAAGAAGCATAGCTATAAAACTTATAGAAGATTATGATATGAGTTTAGCTGATGAACTACTTTATCCAGAACTAAGCTCTAGACTTTGGGATCTTTACTCTTACATGGCAGTTTGAGCTAGATCTGTTGAAGATCAGCTTCATAGAGAGGTAGCATCATGACTTGCTTTTCCTGTAGGTATGAAAAACCCAACTTCTTGAGATATAAAAATCATGAATAATTCTGTATTAGCAACAAAAAAACCAAGCCAGTTTGTTATGGAAAGAGTTATTTATAATACTTGAGGAAATAATGAAGCTCATGGTATACTTAGATGATGAATGAACTGACCAAATTACACTCAAGAATATATTGAAAAATCTGATTACCCTCTTATAGTTGATTGTAATCACGACAACTCAGGTAAAAATCCTGAAAAACAAATAGATATTATGAAAGAAGTAATGAATTTTACTACTTCTCCCCTGCCAGGGGGAGATTGAGTGGGGGGTAAAGTGAAATGATTTATGGTTGAATCATATTTATACGATTGAAGACAAGAGTACACTACTTGACTACAAAAGTGACTTAGCTTAACTGATCCTTGTATTGGAAAAGAAAATACAAAAATATTTATAGATGAGTTCTATAAAAAATTAAAATAAGAATTATTCTCATTTTAATTTTACAAATAAATATATTTTAATATACTTCTAAATATTAACTTAAATATTAACTTAAACTAATTATGTACGATTTAATAATAATCTGAGCATGAAGTGCTTGATACCCTGCTTGAATGTATGCTAGCAGATACAAACTAAAAAATCTAATAATCTGAGCACAACCTGGTTGAGCTTTAGCAACTAGTCACAAAGTAGAAAACTACCCTGGAACTATATCTGCTCCAGGAAAAGAGATAATGGACAATTTCAGACAACATGCTGAGATATCATGATCTGAGATTGTACAAGATACTGTAAAAGAAGTAAATAAATTAGATAACTCTTTTCAAGTAATAACTCATTCTTGAAAAGAGTTTAGCTCAAAAAAAGTTATAATTGCAACTTGAAATAATCACAGACACCTATGAGTAAAATGAGAAAATGAATTTTTAGGTAAATGAGTTTCATATTGTGCAACATGTGATGGTATGTTTTTTAAATGAAGAGATGTTATCATAGCCTGAGGTTGAAATACTGCTCTAACTGAGGCTTTATACTTAGCAGATATATGTAGTAAAGTTTATTTAGTTCATAGAAGAGACACATTTAGAGCAGAAGATTCTTGGGTAGAACAAGTCAAAAAAAGAGATAATATAGAGATGATTTTAAACGAAGAAGTAAAAGAAATAGTTTGAGATATACTAGGTATGACATGAGTAAAACTAAAATCAGGAAAAGAAGTTAAAGCTGACTGAATCTTTATAGCTGTTTGAACAATACCAAATACAAAGCCGATTGAAAACTTAAATCCAAAAAAAGATGAAGAATGATGTTTAGTAGTTGATGCTAGACAACAAACTTCTATCACTTGACTATACGCAGCATGAGATGTTACAACAAATAGCAATAAATTTAAACAAACTATCATGAGTGCAGCAGAATGATGTTTAGCAGCCGATAGCGTTCATGAAGACCTTTTAAAAGGGTAAATTTTATTAAATACATTTTAATATTTTAATTTGACTTTTACTAAACTATAATTATATTTAGTTCTAAGGTATAATATTATTTTTTACTAAAAATGAGTACTGCAACACTAAACAATAAAAAAATCGAAAGCTCTTTTAAAAGAATCATAAAAAGTCTTTCTGCTAAAGAAAGAAATGTTATTGAAAAAAGAGTTGGTCTTGGTGGTAAAGAAAGATTGACTTTACAAAGTATTTGAAATTCTTTTTCTCCAAATATTACAAGAGAAAGAGTTAGGCAGATAGAAGACTCAGGTATTAAAAAAATCTGAAGAATTATTAAATCCTCTGATTTAGCTATTATTCAAGATACTGCTAGAAAATATATTGAATTACACTGAGGTATGCTTTGAAAAGACATTATTATAAACAATCTTATAAAAGATTTAAGTTTATGAAGTGATATAAACTCATACGTTGTTGAGACTATCATACAAGCTGATTACGAGATACTTAAGTCTAAACCTAGGCTTGGTACTCAAACATATTTTTACTTCCCTTTTGTTACAAAACAACTTGTTGATGAAGCGTATAAAGAAGGGTTAAAAATATTAAAAAAGAAAAAAGATGTAGTAAATAAACTTGAACTTTACGAACAAATTAAACATAACTTAAATAAACCTGAACTGTCTATTACTTTTATAGATAGTGTAATGAATATTTTTGATGACATTGTTATTTGAGAAGAAAATTTGATAGGTTTGGCAAAATGGAAAATTCTAAATCCAAAAACTCTAAAAGACAAAGCTATATATGTAATGAAAAAAGAAAAGTTACCGATGCACTTTGTTGATATATCTAACAAGATTACTGAATTTTTAGGAGATAAAGTAAAAGTAAATACAATCCACAATGAACTTATAAGAAATCCTGAATTTGTTCTTATTGGTAGATGATTATATGCGCTAAAAGAATGGTGATTTAAACCTGGTACTGTAATTGACGTTATTGCTGATATCCTTGATAAAAGCGGTGAACCAATGAGTACAGAAGATATAATCAAATGAGTATTAAAAGTAAGAAATGTTAAAAAAACTACTATTTACATGAATCTTCAAAACAAAAAAGTTATTGAAAGAGTTTGAAGAAATTTCTATACATTAAAAAAATAATCCCTGAAGCTCAGGGGTTATTTTTTTAAATGTATTTTTTGCTTTACAAAAAAGTTAAATTTCATATCCTCTATAATATTAAAATAGTAATTTTTGAAATTTTAAACTTATGAAAATATTTGTATTTGATACTGAAACTACTTGATTTATAAATAAAAAAGAAACAGATCTAGAAAAGCAACCTAAAGTTATCCAGTTTGCTTGAATTCTCTGAACTATAAATAGTGCTTGAGAGTTTACAGAAGAAAAAAGAATAGATATACTTATAAATCCTAAAATGCCTATTCCCTTTTGATCTAGTGAAGTACATCACATTTATGATATAGATGTAAAAGATGCTCCATATATAGAACAAGTTGTAAGTGATATTGTCTGATACATAAATGAACCAGATGCTATAATCTGACATAACATAGAGTACGATGAAGAAATGATAAAACTTGAACTAAAAAGACTATGAAGAGAATTTGAATACAGGCCAAAACAAGTTATTTGTACTATGAAATCTACAGTAGATTTCTGTGCAATACAATGAAACTGAGAAAGATTTAAATATCCAAAACTTTGAGAACTACATAAAAAACTTTTTGATAAATACTTTATCTGAGCTCATGATGCCATGACCGATGTAGAAGCTACCCTAAACTGTTTTATAGAGCTAGTAAAAAAGTGAATTATTGTTTTAGAAAAAAAAGAAGATAATTTATTGAGCCTATTTTAATCAATTAGCAATTTACAATTACGAATTAACAATTATTCGTAAGCATGTAATTTTTAATTCTTAATTAAATATTTATGTCAAACTTTTGAGATTTAGTAAATATAGAAGAATTTGGTGATAAAAGAGAAAACTTCAATCCTGAAAGATGAGATGTCGCTTTTTACTGTAAAGATTGTGAAGCAATCGTAGAAGTAGACAGACCAAATCCAAAATGATATACATTTGTATGTAAAAAATGCAAATGAAAAAACATCGCGATCTGAACAGAAGAGGGTTTAAAAACAAATTATAGAATTAAAAACTAAAACTATAAATCACTTTAGAAGTTATAGTCTTTAAGAAAAAATAAGCTTCTAAATGTTTTCTGGCTTTGAAAAAGTCTCTCGCAGATTTTTAAGGCTGCGGTAAGCCTTAAAGACTTTTGGTTCTTTTGGTCACAAAACGAACGTAAGAAAAGAAAATCCTTTTTAAAAAAATTTTTACACCAAAAATTTAATGCTAATTTAATATCAAGTATATAAAATAAAATTGTCTTAAGCAAAACAAAAAAACACTTTTTTAAAAAAACTTTTGACAAAAGTATATACACTATATATACTCACTATATACTTTTAATATATAAATATATACATATGAACAAACAAGAAGCTCTAAATAATGCTTTAGCAATGATTGAAAAACAATTTTGAAAAGGTTCAATCATGAAACTTTGAGATGAAGGAGCAAAACAAAAAGTAGAAACTAGTTCGAGTTGATCTTTATGACTTGATATAGCTTTAGGAGGATGATATGCAAAAGGTAGAATAGTTGAAATATATGGTCCTGAATCATCAGGTAAGACAACTCTTACACTTCATGCTATAGCTGAAGTACAAAAAGCTTGATGAACTGCTGCTTTTATAGATGCAGAACATGCCCTAGATCCAGAATATGCTAAAAGAATAGGTGTTGATACTGATAATTTAGTTATTTCTCAACCTGATTATGGTGAACAAGCCTTGGAGATAACTGACTCTCTAGTTAGATCTGGAGCTGTTGATTTAATAGTTATTGACTCAGTTGCTGCCCTAACTCCAAAAGCTGAAATAGAGTGAGATATGTGAGACTCTCATATGTGACTTCAAGCTAGACTTATGAGTCAAGCTCTTAGAAAGATAACTTGAGCAATAAGCAAAACTGGTTGTACTGTGATTTTTATCAATCAAATTAGGATGAAAATCTGAGTTATGTTTGGTAGTCCTGAAACTACAACATGAGGTAATGCATTAAAATTTTACGCTTCTCAAAGACTTGATATTAGAAGAACTGGAAAAGTAGAAAGCTGAAGCTGAATGGAAAAAGAGATTTCAGGTAGTGCCACAAAAGTAAAAGTTATAAAAAACAAAATAGCTCCTCCTTTCAAAGAAGCTATATTTGATATTATGTATAATGAGGGTATTTCAAAAACTTGAGAAATAGTTGATATAGGATCAGAACTAGGAGTTATCAAAAAATCATGAGCCTTTTATTCTTACTGAGAAACTAAACTTGGACAAGGTAGAGAAAACGCTAAAACTTTCCTAAAAGAAAATCCAAAAATAGCAGCTGAAATTGAAGAAGTAGTAAAAAATAGTTTATAAAATAAAGTCCCGAATTCGGGACTTTATGTAGTAATTATATTTTAAATTAAATGAATGATAGATTTAATAAAAATAGTTCAGGAATCTTTTGAAGACACTAAAATTCAAGATGAATTGTTCCAGAAGAATTAAAAGCTCAAGAAGATTTAAAATTAGTTGAGAAAAGAAAAAAATAAAACAATAAAAATCTGAGAAAAGAAAAAGCTAAAATAATTATTTTTTATATTGCCTTTCCTCTTGCTTTTTATCAATTTCTTAATATATTTTTTACAATAATTTATCAAATTAATAAAAAAATACACGTGAAAATTTCATATAATACACTAAAAAGATACATAAAAAATATTAAATCAGTAGATGAAATTGCTCAAGATCTAGTTATGCATACAGCAGAAGTTGAAGATATTCATTATGAATGAGAACATTTAAAAGATGTATTTATCTGAGAAGTAACTAGTGCAGAAAAACACCCTGATAGCGAAAAATTAAATCTATGTAAAGTAAATGTAAATTGAGAAGAACTTGATATAGTATGTGGAGCTTATAATGTAAAAGCTTGATTAAAAGTACCAGTAGCAGTTGTATGAGCACAACTTGCCCCAGATTTCACTATTTCAAAAACCAAAATCAGATGATATACTTCATGTGGTATGATTTGTAGTGAAGATGAACTAGGTTTAGTTAAAGAGAGACAAGCGGGTATTATGGAACTTCCTATAGACTCTCCATTAAACACTTGTATGAGAGATTATCTATGACTAAGTGATGCAGTACTAGAAATAGATAATAAAGCTATAAATCATAGGCCTGATTTATTTAGTCACATAGGTATAGCAAGAGAGATTTGTGCTATAAATGGTGAAAAGTTTGATTATGATTATGAAAAAAGAGATTTTTCAAATTTAGCTGATTTAGGAATCAAAAATGAAATATCTGATGTTGTTAGAAGATATATAGGATTAAAAATATCTGGAGTACAAAACTCTAACTCTCCTGATTATGTAGTAGAAGTACTAAAAGCATCATGAAATGATAGTAAAGGTCTTTTAATTGATCTTTCAAACTATTCTCTATATATGTACGGACAACCTACTCATATATTTGATGCCGATAAGATAGAGTGAAATATAACTATCAGATATGCAAAAAATTGTGAAAAGTTTTTAGCACTAGATGATAAAGAATATGAACTTACATCAAATGATATAGTTATAGCCGACTCAAAAAAAGTACTTGCTTTATGAGGTGTTATAGGATGAAAAGAGTCTAGTGTATCAGAGACTACAAAAAACATAGTTATAGAAGCCGCAAACTTTGATCAAGCAACTCTTAGAATGACTTGAAAAAGACTATGAGTAAGAACTGACTCATTAAATGTATTTGAAAAAGATATATTACCAGAAACTGCGCATTACTGAGTAAGTTTAATAGTAAGTGAACTTGAAAAAGTATTTAAAGAAATAAGTTTAGAAGCATATTCAGATTCATACACAGTAAAACAAGAACAAGTTACTATTGAATCAGATATAGAGTTTATAAACAGACTTATTTGAAAAAACTACTCTGAAACTGAATTAAAAACTATTCTAAACAATTTAGGTATAATAGTTGATTGAAGTAAATTAGTAGTACCAACTTGGAGAAAAGATTTAAACTATAAAGCTGATATAGCTGAAGAAATAGCTAGAATAGATGGATATGATAGTATAGAAGCTAAAATCCCTAAAGTACAATTATGAGCTATTATACAAGATAATGCATATAAGATAAAAAAAGATGCTAGAGATTTCTTTGTTAACATCGGTTTTTATGATATGTATACATACTCTTTTGTTAATGAAGCTCTGATGAAAAAACTTAACTCAAGTACAGAAGGGCTAGTCCCACTAAAAAATTCATTAAGTGAAGATGCTACTCATATGAAAGCTAGCTTGATCCCTAACTTGATGTTAAGTTTAGAAAAAAACATAAGAGATAAAAAAGACTTAAAACTATTTGAAGCTGAAAAGGTTTTCTCACTAGCTTGAGATATAGTGAACGAACACTATTGCCTATCAAGTGTTATGACTAGTACAAAAGATTTAGTATACCATGATATGCAAGAAGTAATTTCTAAACTACTAAACCACTTAGGAGTAGATAAATTTTTCTTTGAAAAAGCTCTAAATGCTCCTGAATATGCACACTCTGGAAGAACTGCAAAAATCATAGCAAGAGGGCAAGAGATTTGATATATTTGAGAAATACATCCAAAAGTAACTAAAAATTTTGATATAAACTCTAGAGTTTGATTTTTTGAAATAGACCTAGAAAAGATACAAAATATGGTTTATTCAACACCAAAAGCAAAAGAGCTTTCAAACTTCCAAGGAAGTAATTTTGATATAAGCTTTGTAGTAAATAAAGATGTTAAATGAAATGATATACTAGTAGCAATTGAAAAAACTAATTTAAGCCTAATAGAAAAAGTTGAACTTTTTGATATTTATGAAAATGAAGAGCGTCTACCATGACAAAGAAGTCTAAGTTTCACTGTTTACATACAAAAAATGGACTCTGAAGTAACAGATCAAGATAAAAACGAACTTATAAAAGATATAGTATCAAAAGTAGAAAAAAAAGGTTGACGCTTAAGGTAAAAACTGTAAAATCAAAACTAAAATATTTGAAATAAGTTTTATGAGAAAATAAATAGTAAAAACTTTTGACTATTTGTTGTTTTTTCATATAATCTGCGAGCTAATTGACTTTTTAGTTAATTTAAGCCCCGAAAAAATTATCTTTTTAATGTATAGTTTTTCCCTTTACCATACATTAATATTTATAAATCATAATTATTGTAAGATGCCAATTATACAATCTGCAAAGAAACAATTAAGACAAAGCAAAAAAAATAAAGCTAGAAATGATCATTTTAGAGCTTTATTTTCTGAAGCAAGAAGAGCTTTTGAAAAAGCCGTTAAAGCTTGAGACGCAAAAGCTGCTAAAGAAGTTTTAGTGAATACAAAAGATAAAGATGGAAAAACAACTAAAGCTTGATTACAAGCTATAGTTGATAAATTAGCAAAAAAGAATATAATACACGTAAATAACGCTTCTAGAAAAAAAGCTAAATTTGCAAAAATGCTAAAATCTCTAGAAGTTAAAGCTTAGTCACTAAAAAACTAAATGAAAGAAAAGCAAAGAATACTAAATGATGATATAAGGGCTAACCTAGTCCAACTGGTTACTGATGATGGTGAAAACCTTTGAGAAATGTCTTTAAAAGATGCAAAAACAAAGGCAACTGAAGAAGGTCTTGATTTAATGGAGATGTGAAGAAATGGAAAAGTTACTATCATAAAGTTGCTTGACTATTGAAAATTTCTTTACAGACAAAAAAAGCAAGAACAAAAAAATAAGCAAAAGTGAAAAGCTCCTGATTTAAAAACAATTAGAATAACTTTTAAGATTTGAGAGCATGACTTACAAATAAAAGCTAAACAAGCTCACTGATTTGCAGAACATGGACATCCTCTAAAAGTTAGTTTGATGTTAAGATGAAGAGAAAACCAGTATGAAAATATTGCTCGTGAAAAAATGCAAAGTTTTGTAACAATGATTGAAGATACATATAAACTAGATTGAGATATAAAAAAAATGTGAAATACTTTTACAGCAATGTTAAAAGCTAAATAACACTAAAGTCGTGACCACGCTCTAACGTGGAAACAAGTAAATTATTAATTTTGTAATTTAATATTATGACACTAAAAACTAGAAGCTGAGTAAAAAAGAGAGTAAAAGTTACTGGTAAAGGTAAATTTAAATTAGCTAAAGCTAGTAAAAGACACTTACTTTCTGATAAATCTAAAAAAGCTAAAGGAAGAAACAAATATGGATTAATTGTTGCTGGAGTTGAGGCTAAAAAAATCAGAGAACAATTACCACACTTATAAGAAATTTTTCAATTTTCAATTAAGAATTACAATATAATGTAATTTATAATTGAAAACTAATAATTTGTAATTTTTAATTCATAATTCAATAAAGATGGTTAGAGTAAAGAGAGGTTTAATGACTAGAAAAAGACACAAAAAGTTATTAAAAGCTACAAAAGGTTATAGAATGCTTAACTCTAAAGTTTTCTCAAGAGCAAAAAATGCTTGGATGAAAGCTGGGTTAAATGCCTATATAGGGAGAAGAAGAAAGAAAAGAGATTTCAGAAGATTATGGAATACTAGAATAAATATTGCAGCTAGAGATAACGGAACTACATACTCAAAGTTAATTGGAGCTATGTATAACTCAAAAATTAAACTAAATAGAAAAGTTTTATCAAACTTAGCTATTTCAAATCCAAATGTTTTTACAAAAGTTGTTGAATCAGTTAAATAAGAATTAGTAATTTACTAGTTCTTATTTTTTTGATGAACTAGATATTGCATATAGCAAAAGAGTAAGTAAAATATTATCAGATAGTAATTAAAATAATATAGAACAACATGTTCGAGCAGCCTAATAAAATAAAAATCACTTTAATTAAACTCGTAAAACTATATCAACGCTACATTTCCCCTGATCACTCTTTATGGGCAAAAGCAATGAATAAGCCTCCATACTGTAAACATATCCCCTCTTGCAGTGAATACATGATTGAATCAATTGAAAAAAAATGAGTTATCAAGTGAACATTAAAATGAACATGAAGAATATTAAGGTGTATGCCATGGAACAAATGATGATATGATCCAGTAGAGCCCCTCACCCCAACCCTCTCCCTTGAGGGAGAGGGAGCAAGAACAAAAAAGTCATAAATAATATTTTGACTTTTTTTTCTTTTTTTATATAATCTGCAAGCCTTACAAAGGAAGTCTTTATGTTTTTAAGGACGTTAATACCTTTTATTTTTTAAAATATACTATTATGGCAGGTAAAAAATATGTAAAAGCTGCAGAGCTTGTAAATAAAGATATGGCTTACTCTATAGAAGAAGCTGTTGAATTACTTGAAAAAACAAATACTGTGAAATTTGATCCTACAGTTGAAATACACTTAAACTTAAATCTTGATCCAAAATATCAAGATCAAATGATTAGAACTACTATAAGCTTACCAAATGGTTCTGGTAAAACTTCAAAAGTTTGTGCTTTTACAGATGCAAATGCTGAAGAATTAAAAAAAGCTGGAGCTCATATAGCTTGAGGTGAAGAGTTAATTGAAGACATAGCAAAAGGAAATGTAGCACTTGATTTTGATGTTTGTGTTGCTACTCCTTCTATGATGAGACACTTAGGTAAAATAGCTAGAGTTCTAGGACCTAAAGGTCTTATGCCAAATCCAAAAGCTGGTACAGTAACTGATGACTTAGTAAGTGCTTTAAAAGAAATAGCTGGTGGTAAATTTGAATTTAGAACTGATAAACATGGTAATGTTCACTCTATCTTTGGTAAATTATCATTTGGTAAAGATAAATTAGCCCAAAACTTAAAATTTTTCTTAAATACTATAAATGAAATTAAACCAAGTGGTGCTAAAGGTAAATATATAAATTCTGTATTTATATGTAATGCTATGGGACCATCTATCAGACTTGACATGACTCCTGCTGAAGTAAAATAAACTAAAAATTCTAAAATAGCTAACAAAATTAATTTTGTTAGCTATTTTTTATGACTTCTTTTCCCTTTTAAATAAGCATTTTACATATAAGTTATAAAAATTGTTTTGACAACACTTTAAAATTAAATACAATTACTAGTGTAGATATTACACTTTTAAAATATAGATAACTTTTCTACATTACATATAAATATAGCTTTTTCGACATTAAAAAGACTTATTATTTATATAAAAATTAGATTTTATCCTAAAATAACACATTTTAAATAAAATAGTTATATGAAATAATCGAAGCCATAAATAACTCCTTATTTATTTAAAACAACGTAAGTGTATATTTTACATATATTATTTATTCCCTAATTATAAGCATTATGGAAAAAGAAGCTGTAATAGTCGTAGACTATCAAAATGATTTTGCTAATCCAGAAACTTGAAGCTTATATGTTTCAGGCTGAGAAAAAATAGCATGAGCTATAAACAAAATCGTATCAGAAACAAAAACAAAATGATGAATAGTGATTTCCTCAAGAGAATTACATCCTGCTTGACACATATCTTTTGCATCAAATTTCAAATGAAAAGAATCAATAATAGAAGCTTTTAAAAGAGGAGAAGCTCCTAGCTCAAAAAACTTTATTACAACTGAAGAGATAGAAGGATGGAGTGAGGAGAATAATTGATTATCACCAAGTGCTGATTTCTCTGTAGAAGAATTAAAAGCATATATTGCAACTGTTTGAGACCAAGCAATGTGGCCAGACCACTGTGTAGAATGAAGTTTTTGATCTGCTTTTTATAAAGACTTTGATTCAAGCATGGTTGACATAGAAATAAAAAAATGATTTGAAGCAGATAGTCACCCTTATTCTGCATTCGGCTGAGTAACTATGGATGGTAAAAAAGCAATGATAGAAGTATTAAAAGAAGCTTGAGTTAAAGTATTAAAAGTAGTTTGATTAGCAACTGACTACTGTGATATAGCAACAGTAATGGATGGTATAAAAAATGATTTTAAAGTAGAGTTTATTTTGGAAGCAAGTGCCTGAGTAGATCCAGCAGGAACTATAGAAGCTTTAAGAAAAATGAGAGAAGCTTGAGTAAAAATTGTGGAGTAAAGTAAGTGTATTTTTTACAATATAAATAATAATATATGAGAGCTAATATATCTGAAAGTTACAGAGAATTTCCTGAAATAACTTTTACAGAATTCCAAACTATTCCCTATTTACAAGATAGAAAGGAAATAGCAAAAAGAAATAAGATCCTTAGAACTGATGCATACAACAGAACTATGGATTATATAAAAGGTGAAAGATGAGATAAACAAGAAACTTTCTTCTTGAGCCTAAGGAAATCACCTAACTCAAAATTTAATGTTATTTATTGAGTAAAAAACATAGTTGATGAAGTTCTAAGAATGCCTATCACTCAAAGAGAATTAGACTTTGCAAAGGATTTTTATGAACACCAAAATAAAAAATGAGCAAATGGTAAATTTAATCCAGATAGATGGCAAAGAGTCATAGATAAAAATAATTGAATGATCCCTATAAAAGTTTTCTGAGTTGAAGACTGAACAGTTCTAAAGCCTGGTGAACCAGCTTTGAGAGTTGAATGAGAAGCTGAACTTGCAGCTATATTTGAACCAATTTTTCTAAGACTTTTTTATCAATCTGTAGTTGCAACAAATGCAAGAATCATAGAAGAAATTATCTGAGAATGAAGAATAGTTGAGTTTGGTTACAGAGCTAGTGTAAACGATGATATGCATATGAATGCTATGGAAGCATTAGTTGTATGAGGAGTAAACAAAACTAGTAGTGATGTAAGTGCTTGTGCTCTTGATATATTTGCTGACTGAACTACTGCTCATAGGTTTTTTACTGCTTATCCAAGCGAAGATGAAGCTATGCAAAAAGCAATAGAAAAAAATGATAAAATAGCTCTTTTGGTGGATAGCGTAGAAGCTTATGCTTGAATTGATAAAATAATTGCTTTAAAGAAAAAATACCCTGGAAAAATCATAGCTCCAAGACTTGATAGTTGAGATTTAGCAGAACAAGCAATTTATGCATTACAAGAAATGAAGAAAGCTTGAATGACTAGTCCTTTCACTAATAAAATAGTAGTAGCAGATATAAGCACTGTTGATGATATTATTGAAATAGAAACTAAAATAGCTGAAGCATGATTTAACCCAAAAGACTACATAATTTACGGATTATGAGGATTACTTATAGCAAGAGAAAAAACTAGAGATGTAGTTTCTGCTGGATATAAATTATCAAATACGCAAGATTGAGCAACTATGAAATTTTCAAACGATGCTTGAAAAAGATCTATTCCAGGAAGACCAAATGTAGAGATAAGAAATGGAATGAGATATATCGTTCAAGAAGATGAAAGAAGAGTTTGAGTTAGACTACTAAAACCATTGTATGATAACTGAGAGTTTTTCTATGATAGACCAAAAGTAAACGATATGCTTGAAGCTAGACAAAGAATGATTGAGTCAAGACATTGGGCTGAATATGAAAGTAGATTTAGTGATAAAACTATAGAAATGATTGAAAAGTTTAAGAAAAAAGTGTGAGTAGTTTAAAACTAAAAATAGGATTATGAAAAATATTACACTATGACAAGTTCAAGTTGAAGCAGCAAGACCAGATATAAACATAAAAAAAGTCATTCAAAAAATGAAAGACACTCCTACAGGATGAATAGTTGTATTCCCTGAAATGGTAGTTCCTGGATATATGATTTGAGATGACTGGTTAGTTAATAGTTATATAAAAGAATGTAAAAATTTAAATGAAACTATTATAAAACTATCTTGAGAACTTGGAATAACCGTAGTTTGGTGAAATATAGATTTTGACGAAAATAAAAAAAATGAGGATTGAAGTATCAGAAAATACAATGCTGCCTACATAGCAAGCAACTGAAAACTTCTTAAAACTCAGTACAAAACTCTATTGCCAAACTATAGAATGTTTGATGATAAAAGGTATTTCACTTCTCTAAAAGAATTTGCTTTAGAAGAGTGAATTCCTTTGGAAAAGTACTATAGGCCTGTAGAAGCAATTATAAACTGAGTAAAAACAAAAGTTTCTCTTTTGATTTGTGAGGATATCTGGAATATAAACTGAGATTACTCTATAGATCCTTTAGAAATAACTAAATCTCATAATCCTGATTTGATTGTAGTATCTTCAGCTTCACCTTTTGGACTTGAAAAAGCCAAGTTTAGAGACAGATTACTAAAAACTCAAAGCTCAAAAACAACTATAGCTTACGTAAATCCCATAGGTATACAAAATAACTGAAAAAATATATTTAACTTTGACGGGTGAAGTAGTGTTTATAGTAATTGAGACTTTGTAAAATGAGTTAAAAACTATAATGAAGATGGGACTATAGAAAATCCAGAAATAGAGGAAGAAATAGAACAAATATTTAACGCTCTAGTTTATACCATAAAAGAATTCTGGAAACAAATCTGAGTAGAAAAAGCCATTATAGGTTTGAGTTGATGAATAGATTCTTGAGTAAGTGCTACTTTGTTAACTATCGCTTTAGGAAAAGAAAATGTTACTTGAGTAAATATGCCTTCAAAGTTTAACACAAATACTACAAAAGATTTAGCAAAAACTCTAGCAGAAAATTTAGGAATAAACTATGTAATTTCTCCTATCCAAGAATCAGTTGATTTAACTATCAAAATGATAGAACAAACTACTTGAGAATCCCCTAGTGCTTTTGAAATAGAAAATATCCAAGCAAGAGAGAGATGAAAAAGACTTTCTGACTTGTCTCCTAGATACAAAGCATTATACCCAAATAATTGAAACAAAGATGAGATTTTAACATGATATGCTACTTTGTACTGAGATGTAAACGGAAGTATTGCGATACTTTGAGATTTAACAAAGACTCAAGTCAAAGCTTTAGCCAGATATATCAACAGATATTTGAAAAAAGAAACAATTCCTGATAAAATGATAGAGATGAAGCCAACAGCTGAATTAGCAGAAGCACAAAACCCTGAAACTTGATGATGAGATCCTTTTAACTATAGATTTCTTTGAGCTATAAATAATGCTTTTATAACAAAAAATAAGACAATCTTAGACTTAATTAAAATGTTACAAGATTGAGATTTAGAAGAGTTTCTAAATTTACACCCTTGAAAATTAGAAAAATCTTTTAATTCAAATGCAGAAATAGTTGAAGAAATAGAAAAAATCTGGAAAGCAAAAAATGGTAATTATTTTAAAAGAGTTCAGGCTCCTCCTATACCAACTATAAGCAAAAAAAGTTTTTGATTTGATTATAGAGAAGCTCAAAAAAAAGTATATTTTTGAGAATGATATGAAGAAGTTAAAAAACAAATAGTAGTTTAAACACTAATATCTTATTTATGAAACAACTAGAACTAAACTGAAGCTTTGTCTGTTATGATAGCTTCACACATGAAAAAAATGAAGAATTAAGAAGTTTTTTACAGTCTAAAGCTTTGAAAAGTATAATTGACTCAATAGAAGAAAAAATTGTAATTGTTTTATGATGAGATGGTACAATGCTTAGAGCTATAAAAGAAAATTATACTAATAATTTACCTTTTTTATGACTAAATTTTGGACATAAATGATTTTTACTTAATTCAAAAGAAAGCATAACTCCTTGATTTAATTATGTTGAGAGAAAATATCCTCTACTTGAAGTTGAAGTGTGAGTAAACTGAGAATCAAGAAAAGAGATAGCTGTAAATGAAATAGATATAAGAGCTTGAGCTTGAAGAATGATATGACTAGATATTTCTCTATCAAAAAGACAAAGAATAAATATAGAATGAGATTGAATAATCATTGCTACTCCTGCTTGATCAACTTGATACAATAGTTCTTTAGGTTGACCTATTATTCCACATACTCAAAATGCTTTTGTTATGACTCCAAAAGCACCTTGGAAACCAAAATTACAAAGTTCAATCATTATAAATGATCATGAAACTGTCTGAATAAAAAATACTTGAAGAAAAAATCCTGTTGAAATATATTGTGATTGAAGGGAATTTTTAAAAGTAGAAGAAAATAGTGATTTGGATATTACAGTTAAAAAAAGTTCAAGTATGGTCAGATTAATAATTGCTGAATCCTATATAGACACTTGGGATAGCAAAGTACTTCAAGAACAAGGATTTCAAGTTTAAAAACTATAACAAAACATTTCATTAACATCTAATATTTAAACTATGAAAGAAAACATAGCTATTTATTGATGAGCCTTCAATCCACCAACTATTGCTCATCAAATAGTAATTAAAACTGTACTTACAAGTACAAAGATAGATAAAGTTATCTTAACTCCCGACTGACAAAGGTTAGATAAAAACTACTGAATTTCTCATCAGAAAAGAAGAGAATTACTTGAAACATTTTATAGATCTTTACTAAAAATGTGATTAAATGTAGAGTTTTGTGACCATTTTCTTGAGTGAAGAAACTGACAAAATACTACAACTATGCAAGTAAACGATTTTTTCACGAAAAAACTTTGAGATTCTCCATGGCATATTTTTTGAGTTGATGTAAGTAAGAGAATGCCAACTTGGGAGTGAAATGTAAATAGATATGTAGAAACAAATTTAAAAAAAATCTTTATTCCTAGATGATGATATCAATTTAATGGCGAAAACTTAGAAAACTTCATGCTTTTAGAAATTGATGTTTTAATGAATATATCAAGTACAATGGCTAGAGAAATGATTAGAAATAAACAATTAGTTCATGGAATTTTAAGTGAAAAAGTTAGAGAGTTTATAGAAAAAAATTGATTATATAAGTAATTTATAAAATATGAAAGTAATCTGAGAAAATATTATACATAAGTGAAGATTTCTAGATTTCAAAGAAACCAAACTTATACTTACCGACTGAAAAGAAAAAATATGGGAAAAAGTATCAAGGAAATGACCCTGAGCAGTTTGAGCACTAGTAGAACATGTAGATAATCAAACTTTTATTCTAGTAGAACAATTTAGACCTCCTGTAAACTCAAGAGTTTTAGAACTCGTTGCTTGAGTTATAGATAAGCCGTGAAAAACAAAAGAAGAAATTATTGCTGAAGAAATACTTGAGGAAACTTGATATATAGCTCGAAGCATAGAATTTGTTATGAGTTGACCAAAATCTCCAGGTATGACTGATGAGATGAGTTATGATTATTATGCTAGAGTTAGCTGACCTAGGTGAGAACAAAACTTGTGAGAATCAGAAGATATAGAAGTTATAGAAGTAGAAAAAAAAGATATAAACAGACTTCTAGAAGCAAAACAAAAATCATGAGTTTTAGTTTCTCCCTGAATAAGCGCTATGCTTTATAAACTTTTGTTATAATTGCAGCAATTAGGTTTACATTTTCTGATATAATAATTTGGTAACAACTAATTATATCAATAAAAGAAATAATATATGCCTAATTGCTTTTCTATGATAGAATTAAAATGACAACT
>JAQVGG010000014.1 GCA_028696815.1 Candidatus Altimarinota bacterium | reverse complement strand
CTATGTTGAACAACAATGACAAGAGGAACACTATACCGAAGAAATAGAACTTTAAATTCCAGTAAAAACAAAAAGCCCCATCCCTTTAGGGTGGGGTTGAAGAAAAGTTAAAACTTATTTACTTTTTATAAAAATTTTATAAAATCATTTATCATAAATTGTGGTATATAAAATACATACAATTGTTCATTATTAAATTTTAATTGTTAATTGGATTTATGGATTTATACAGTGTACTTTGATTAGAAAAATGAGCTTCAAAAGAAGAGATAAAAAAAGCATATAGAAAACTTGCTATGCAATATCATCCTGATAGAACAAATGGAGATAAAGACATGGAAGCTAAATTTAAAGAAGTAAATGCAGCTTATGCTGTACTTAGCGATGATGATAAAAGAAGACAGTATGATACTTATGGAAGTGTATGAGGAAACTCTGGTTTTGGATGAGCATGAGGATTTAATGTGGATGTAGATATATCTGATATATTTGAGTCATTTTTTGGTGGATGATTTTGAGGACAGACTAGATCAAGAAAATCTGGAGTACAAAGATGAGAAGATATAGAAAAAACTATAGAAATAGATTTAAAAACAAGTATTTATGGTTGAAAACAAAAGATTACTATTACAAAAATGGATACATGTGGAGAGTGTAAGTGAGAGTGAGGTTCATGAAAAAAATCTTGTAGTCAGTGTAGAGGTTCTGGTTATATGACTTATACAAAACAAAGTATCTTTTGAGTAATACAACAAACTGGTACTTGTGATAAGTGTAACTGAACATGAGAAGAGTTTGAAAAAGTTTGTGATATATGTAGATGACAAAAAAGAGTACAAATAAAAAAAGATATAGATTTAGATATACCAGCTTGAATAGATAATGGTATGATTATCAAACTTGAGTGAGAATGAAATGCTTGAATATGAACAAAAGCTAGTTGAGATTTGTATATAAGATTTAAAATAGATTTAGAAGAAAAATGACTTGTTAGAAAATGAAATGACCTATATTATGATTTGGAAATAGATGTACTTGAAGCTATTTTATGAACAAAAAAAGAGGTAAATATACCAGTGATTTGAAAAAGGATTATTGATGTACAAGCTTGAACACAGGGAGAAACTGTTATAAAGATCTCGGGAGATGGAGTTAAATATATAGATAAAGACTCTAAATGAGATCTGTACGTTACATTTAAAGTTAAAATACCAAAAAAACTTGGCAAAAAAGAAAAAGAGTTATACTTAGAAATAGCTCGTGAAAAAAAGATGAATGTAGTTAATGAAAAGGGAATATTTGAGAAAATATTTGGATAAAAACATCATATATTAATTTCTAATTTTTTTTATCATGGATGTAAATGTAGTATTGCAATTTATACTAGCTCTATGACTTTGAGCTCTTATAGGTATGGAAAGAGGTATAAAATATAAAGCAAATACAAGAAAAGAAAAACTAATTTCTTTTTGAGAAATAAGAACATTCTCTCTTATATCTTTACTTTGAGCAATAAGTGCATGGTTGTCTATAGTATTTGGTAGTTCAACGATACTTGTTATATCTATGATTCTTATATGAGTTTTTATAGCTATATATTATTTTTATAGTGTATTTAAAGAATCTCAACTTGGTTTAACAACAGAACTTTCAGTATTTATTACATATTTTTTATGAGTTTTTGTTATGTTGTGATACTGAAAAATGGCAGTTATATTAGCTATATTACTTACATTTATATTATCTCTTAAATGATTTTTAGATAACTTAACTAAAAAAATAAGTATAGATGAGTTAAATAACACATTAAAATTTGCCGTTATATCCATAGTTGTACTTCCTCTTTTACCTGATCAAAAATATTCTATTGCAGATATGTTAGGTTTCTTTTGATATGAAAATGAACTTACAAACAGAATCTTAACTCTAGATTTTTTTAATCCATATGGTATATGGTTTTTCGTTGTACTTATGGCTTGAATATCTTATGTGTGATATATCATGACAAAGATTATTTGAGAAAAGTGAAGTATAGTTTTATCTGGTGCTATCTGATGACTTGTATCTTCAACAGCAGTAACTGCTTCGATGACAGAGGCAAGCAAAAAAGATGTAAAAAATACAGATTTATATGTAGTTTCAACTCTTACTGCTTCAACAATCATGTTTGTAAGAGTTATATTGATAGTGTTATTTTTCAATATAAATATGCTAAACTCAATAATTTATCCTAGTGTATTTATGCTTGTATGAATGGTTCTATATATGTGGTATTTTTATTATAAATCAAAGAAAAAAGATATACATATGGATGATATATGACTTGAAAAGAAAAAATATAAAAGTCCGTTTAGTGTATGACCAGCTTTAAAGTTTGCAGCATTTGTACTATTTATAAAATTTGTAGCTTGAGTTGGATGACTTTATCAAGATATATGGGGAGATTATTTTTTCTATGCACTTTGAATTATATCAGGTTTAGCCGATGTAGATGCAATAAGTCAAACTATGGCAGTTGATGCACTGGATGAAAAAGTATGATTATCACTAGCTGCTATGACTATAATAATTGCAGTTATCTCAAACAATTTTGTAAAATGAGGAATAGCGTGGAAGTTTTGAGAAAAGAGATTTTGAAGGTCAGTTATGCTTTGATTTGTTATATCAATGATAATGTGAATAATTGGTATAGGGGTGTTAAATATTATGAATTAAAATAAAAACTGGTTTTTAAAACCAGTTTTTATTTTACAAAATTTTCAGTTTTATTGTCAATACAAATTCCCTAAAAACATTTGACATATGTACATTAAAAAAGATAATACTAGTATTATCTTTTTTAAATTTTCTTTTCTATGAATAAACAAAAACAAGCCTTCACCCTAGTAGAACTCATAGTAGTGATTACTATATTAGCTATCCTAGCTACTATAGCTTTTATCTCACTATCATGATATTCACAAGATGCTAGAAATAGTATAAGAGCAGCAGATATAAAAACTATTGAAAAAGCTTTGCAAGTATATGCTACAAGAAACTCTATCTATCCAGCACCAGAAAGTGCTCAAACTGTATCATATAGTTGAGATACAGTATACTACCAATGAACATTCTGAGATAGTCCATACAAAATATTAGCAAATCTAAGTAATATACCACTTGATCCACTTACAAAGGAAGAATACATTTACTCAACAACAGCTAACTATACACAATATGAGATATTAGCTATTTATGAGGGAGAAATAGTATACAACACTATATTAAACCAAGCACAAGCAGCAGAAACATATAAACCAAAAGTAAACTGAACATATAACAAGATATATGTAAAAACGCAAAATTACTATATCCCACTACCAAGTCTAATAAACTCAGAAGTAACAAATACATGAATCACACTAAACTCTACAAATATCAAATCACAAATAATAACAAATTGAAATAACCTACCACGAGTATGAACAACTATAACTCAATCAACATGAGCTATATCAAACTTAAACCTATCACCATATACTTGAACAATCACATCAACTTCAACAGATGAGCAAAAGATAGAACTAGCTCAAAAGATTCAACAAGCCTACTCATGATCAGACTTGCAAACACAATCTACATATGCAAATATAATAAACAAACCAACAAACCAATTAGTAGCTTTGATAGATAGTATAGTACTATGACAATCAGCTAATATGGTATCTAGTTGATGATGAACTGTTCAAACAAAAAAATCAGTTTCAGATTGTTGAAATACATCATGACAAATAATATATTGAACAATAGATTGAACAGATACAAATCTTACATGTGATGATGATATAATAGTTTGTAATTGAACAACATGAAGTTGATATACTATATCAGCATGTAATCTGTGAGCAACAACTGCAAGTACAGATTGGACAGTATCAGCATGACTATACTTTCAATGGTGAAATAATTATGGTTCAGTTTCAAATTGACCAACTACTTCTACTTTAGCAGATGCAACATGATATGGTCCTTGAAATTATTATAGTTCTATGAGTTTTATACTATGAAGTAGTTCATATAATTATGATTGGACAACAGTTGAAAATGATAACTTATGGTGAGATAATAGTTGAGCATGAACAGATGAACAAAGACAATGACCATGTGTTACATGATATCATGTACCAAGTAAAATAGAATGGTCTGGTATAGTAACAGCATGACAATGGTGAACTAACTGAGCTAATATGCAAATAGATCTTAAACTGCCCTATGCAGGTAGACGTAGTTGGGATAGTGGTACTTTCAATTATGGAAGTTCTAATGGTATCTACTGGTCTAGCTCACCTAAGTTTCGTGGTAACGAAGGGTATAATCTATACTTCGATTCTAGCAGTATTAATCCTAGCAGTGGCTTTATCCGTGCTTTCGGTTTCTCTGTTAGGTGTTTCAAAAACTATTAAGATATAAATAATCTGAAAGATTATTTATATCTTATTCGACTATTTAATTGACAGTCAAAGAGCGATAGCGATTTGTTACTGGAAGTTATATAGTGCAGTAAAAAGAAAATAAATATTTATTTTATCCCAAACTTTTTTGCAGTTCTTACAATTTCACTATATTTTGCGAAAGCATCATTATCTCAGGCTTCCATTTGAGATTTTAGTTTCTCACTAAGAGATTTTAAAGCATTTATATTTATCTTCTTCACGAGTTTTTCTAGAGTTTCTCACAAGTTTTCATTTGTTTTAAGTTTGTCTTCATCTTCAAGCATCATGCTTATACTTTTATATCTGTCTTTTTTATCTAAAGGTAGTGAGTTTAGTGTAGTTGGATTTTCTAAAAAAGATTGCAAGTCTTTTCATATAGCTTCACTAAATATAATATGCTCCTTTAAGTAGTCTATACTTTCAGGTTCTAATAGTATGTGTCAAATAGCTAATTCTTCAGATGTAAATCCTTTTGAGCTATTCCTCTCCCCCAAGGGAGAGGCTAGGTGAGGGCTTGAGCTATGTTGGGATGGGCTTTCTATTCTCACTTTATTAAAAGCATCATACACTACAGACTCTCTTAAGTTTAGTTTTTTTGTTATCTCTTTTAAATAATAATCTTTTTCAAAATTATCAGAAAAACTTTTTACTATAGTTAAAAGCTCAAGAAGTAATTTCTTTTTATCTTCTAAACTATCTAAATCAAAGTTTGATTTTTTTATGAAGTATCAGATAGGAGATGATGCAGAGTCTATATACTCCTGAAAATCCTTACCAGATTTTATGATATCATCAGGATCTTTTCACTGAGGCATAGAAATTATTTTTACTTCAAATCCTTTATTTTTTATCAAATCTAGAGCAAGTTTAGTTGCTTTTTCTCAGGCTTTATCAGAGTCAAAACAAAGATAAAGTTTATGAGTTAATCTTTTTAAAATAGTTAAGTGTTTTTCAGTAAGAGCACTACCAGAAACCGCTACAGTATTGAAAAATCAAGCTGACTGGAGACTTATAGTATCCATTTGTCATTCTGTTATGATGACAAAGTCTTTTTTTGTTATATCGGCTTTAGCACTATAAAGTCAGTAAAGTATAGCAGATTTGTCATAATATTCGCTTGCCGGAGAGTTTAAGTATTTTGGTTCTCACTCTCAAATAACTCTAGCTGTAAAGGCTACGAAATCTCATCTCAAGTTTTGTATAGGGAAAACTATTCTACCGATAAATTTATCTTTTCTAGCTTTTAAATCTACAAATATCTTTGAATCAAATATCAGATTATCGTCATATCATTTTGATTTTAGGTAGTTATATAACTCAACTCATGAGTCAGCATATCAAAAATTGAACTTTGCTATATCCTCATTTTTCAATCATCTATCAAAAAGGTATTTTTGTATTTCAGGGTATTTTTTTAAAGCGCTTTTATAATAGTTTGTAGCATCTTTATATAGAGAATACATATTTTTTGTAACTTCAAATTTTTGAGTATCAAATCATTCAACTTCCCTTCATGTAAGTTGAGCTAGTATTTGAACAGCATCCTTGAATTCACAATTTTCTATATCCATTACAAATTTTAGTGCTCATCATCATTTGTGACATCCAAAACAGTATGCAAGTTGTTTTACTGGGCTTACAACAAAGCTTGGAGTTTTTTCATTGTGACCTGGAAAAGGGCAGACTGCCTTGTAGTTTGCACCTGCCTTTTTTAATCTAGTGTATTTGCTAACTAGTTCAACGATGTCTGTGGAATTTTCTAACTCTTCAACAAGTCACATATTGCTTTAAATTTTTACAGTAAGTAAATATATAATCATATCTTAAAAGAAAAAAAATGTTTGTAAAGAAAATAGTTCCGAGTACTCGGAACTATTTTTCATAAAATTGTAAGTAAAGCGTAACACCTCTTCAATATATTTTAAATTTTACAGGAGTTGTCACTCATCTATCAAATATTCTTCTTTCATATGCTGTTGTATTTCAATTTCTATGTATTTCTCATTTTTCTACAGTTTCTCTTTTATGATCTACAACTACTCTTCATGTATTTCACATATCATCTCTATATTTAATTACTCCAGATTGAGGGATATACTGTATCCAAAAATCAAAACTTTTTCCATAAGTTATATATTTATTTTTTCTTTTTTCTAACTCAACATGTATTTTATAAATATTACTTCAAAGGTATTCTATATCATCACCTGATAATTTATAATCTCATGATTCTCATCAGGCAATAGCAAAATCTTTATCTCAAAGATTATCTATTTGTTCTTTTAATAATTCAGATTTATTACTTATTAGCTCTGACCATAATTTTAATAGTTGCATTTTATCATCTCAAGTTGTTTGCTCTTTTCTTTGGTTAATATAGTATACTAGAGTATCAAATTGTGGTTTATTTAATTCTCTGGCTTTTCATTTTATTCAATCTAAAAACAGCTGATTTTCTTCAGATTTATAATCTGATTTTAAATAATCATCAATTAGAGGTCAAAACTCTGTTTTTACTTCATTTATATTATCAAGAACAGCTTCTTGTTTTTCATAGAAACTTGGTGTTTCTCAGAATCATCCCATAATTTTATTTTAAAATATATATTTATAATATCTTATCACAAAAACTTATACTTTACAAAAAATCAAAACTTTATAAACTAATTCGTAATTTATAATTCGTAATTGTTAATTGTTTATGTTTGTAGTTATTGAGTGAATTGACTGATCCGGTAAGGGAACTCAAGTTAAACTAGTGAGTGAAAAACTAAGAAGTCTTGGTAAAAAAGTAAAAGTGCTTGATTACCCAAGATATGGTGAAACTTCAGCTTTTATGGTAGAAAAATATCTAAACGGAGAGTATGGGAAGCAAGTAGATGCTAAGCAAGCAAGTATATTTTATGCTATTGATAGATTTGATCATAGTATAGAACTACAAAAGGACTTAGAAGAGTATGATTATATTATCTCAAACAGATATGTCTCAGCTAGTATGATACATCAAGCAGGGAAGATAAAAGATAAAAAACAAAGAGAAGAGTTCTTAAATTGGCTAGAAGATTTAGAGTACAATATATTTGCTATACCAAGACCAGATAAAACAATTTTTTTAAATGTAAGCCCTGAGATGAGTCAAAAGCTTGTACTAAAAAAACAAGATAGAGAATACCTAAAATGATGAAAAAAAATGGACCTACATGAAGAAGATAAAGACCACTTGAGTAATGCACATAAAGCTGCTATAGAAGTAGTAAAGAGATATCCTGATTGGGTAAAGATAGATTGTGAAAGAAACTGAGATATGAAAAGTATGGAGGAGATAACAGGGGAGATTTTGAAGGAAATTATGTAAGAAATTTAATGCTAAGTTAATATCACTTGTATATAATTACAAGTGATATTTTTTTAATTTTAAATTTATGTCAACAAAAAAAACGGGAGATAATTGAGAACTTATTGCCATAAGGTACTTGCAAAACCATGGATATCATATCAGAGAGACAAATTTTAAATTTTGAAGATTTTGAGAAATTGATATAGTATCATCTCTTGATAATAAAATTGTGTTTATAGAAGTGAAGTATAGAAACTCTACTTATTTTTGAACTCCTGAAGAAGCTATTATTAAGTCTAAACTTAGGAAGTGTAAAAAAACAGTTGAGTATTACTGTGCAGTAAATAGAATCAGTTTAGAAAGTATTAGATTTGACGTGATAACTATTTTGAAACAAAAGAGTAGTTATAAAGTTACCCATTATAAAAACATAGAAATATAGAAATAATTTTAAGCTACAAATTTCATCGTCATAAAATTTTTTTCTTGGTCATTTACAAGTTTCAGTAAACTCCCTTCAAAAAAATTTTTATTCCTTGAACTTTTTGCTTTAAATAATTTCTAAGTAATTACTTATTTATGAAAAAACAACTTACAATCATTTTAATAACAGTATTTTTAGATATAGTTTGACTTTGAATAGTTCTACCAGTTTTACCTTTTATAGTGGAATGATTTTGATTTAGTGAATTTTATGTTTGAGTTACATTTGCTATATTTTCGCTTGGTATGTTTATTGGAGGGCTTATTTTTTGAAGGTTGTCAGACAAGATATGAAGAAATAAAGCACTTGAAATGACTATTTTTTTAAACGTAATTTGATATATATTATTTGCATTTAGTCATAATCTATACTTGTTTTTATTTGCAAGATTTGTTTGATGATTATGAGCAAGTTGAATGGCGGTATGACAATCATATATTGCTGATATCTCAGATAATAGTAATAGGACTTCAAACATGTGACTGATTTGAGCTATGTTTTGAATCTGATTTTTAATTTGACCTGTTATTTGATGATTTTTATCAAGTAAATTTGGTTGGAATATATTAGGAATCTTATCATGATTTGTAGCATTTTTAAATTTACTTTTAGTTATATTTTTTCTACCAAAAATTACAAAAAGTGAGATACAAGCTAAAAAAGAAGATGAGTTATATTTAAAACAAACACTTAAAGGTAAGTTGCAAAACCTTGATAAAAATATACTTGTTTTATTTATAATTTCTTTTATCACAGCTTTAGGTTTTTCTTCTATGCAATCAACATTTGCACTTATTATGCAAGATAGATTTCAAATTGATTCAAAAGGTGTTTGATACCTGTTTGGTTTTATATGAGTTGTAGCAATTATTTATCAATGAAAATTAATAAAGATTGTAAGAAGATATTTTATAGAAAAACAGATGCTTATATTTTGATTTATATTTTTAAGTTTGTCATTTTTTCTTATGAGTATAAATAATTATTATTATGCTGTATTTTTAATTATTTTTATGTTTCCAATTTGATATGGAACAATAAATCCAACAACTTCAGCTTTATTGTCAAAACTTGCACCAACACATATCTGAAAAACACTTTGAATTAATACATCTATGCAAAGTATTTGAAATATAATTGGACCATTTTTATCTTGAGCATTATACATAAAATGGAGTTGATTACCGTATGTAATATCAAGCGTTTTATTTTTATTGTCTATGTTGCTTGTGATAAGAAAAATAAATGTAAAAGTTAAAGAAAACTAAAATTCGCATAAATTTAAAAAATAGGTTACAATAAAAATATAAACTATTTTTTAAATTTTTTATTATGACAAAATATTTATCAGAAGAACATGATAGTATAGTAGCAAGTGAGCCCGGAGTATGGTATATCATAGCTATGAAAAAACTTAGAGAAACATCAAAGGTTGAGTTTGATGCTTTTCCATTATTTCCACAAATAAATGGTATAGATATAGTAACTCACGAACCAGGAGCTAGATCTCCTAGCTTACCTGATTGAGATTTTGATGTATGGTATATGCATCCTGGACAAGAGGATAATTTAATCACTCTTTGTGGAAACAGAATAGTTGAACTATATAATCCAAAAACAAGAGCTATAGAAACTTTTGAGTTATCTCGTAAACAAATTAAACATAACTGAAAATTATTACACGAAGGCCCTGCTTTACTTTGATGGAATATAGGAGTATTTCACAGAAATCATTCTCCAGAAGGTTCTGTTAGTCAAAACTTTGCTGTAAGAGATGAAAATTTTGATTTAGACAATGAGTTTAGTATCTACAAACTTGATTTAGAAACAGGAGAGTATGAGGTTGCTAGAGTTGGGAAACTAGATCAGCCAGAGTAAATTAAGAAATAATTAAGAAAATAAAAATTTTCTTAAAAACATTATTGATAAATCTGTATTTTCTGTAAAATACCTATGTAAAAATATAGGTATTTTATTTTTTTAATAGTTTATCTGATGCAAGAAAACAAAAATACACTAATAGAAGAAAAAATAAATGAAAAAAAAGAAGTAATACATAACTTGATTTTAGAAATCCATAAAAAAGTAATTGGACAAGACAAATTAATTAAAAATTTACTTGTTTGAATTTTATCAAGATGACATATACTACTTGAGTGAGTGCCATGAGTCGCTAAAACTCTTACTGCTTCAACTTTATCTAGCAGTATGAATTTAGACTTTAAAAGAGTACAATTTACTCCTGATTTACTACCATCAGATTTGATTTGAACAGAGATATACAATATGTGAAAATGAGATTTTGAAACAAAAAAATGACCGATATTTACAAATTTACTATTAGCTGACGAGATAAATAGAGCTCCATCAAAAGTCCAATCAGCTTTGCTTGAAGCAATGGCTGAAAAACAGGTTACGATTTGAGATGAGACTTTTGTATTAGATAAACCATTTATAGTTTTAGCAACTCAAAATCCTATAGAACAAGCTTGAACTTATAGTTTACCTGAAGCTGAGCTTGATAGATTTATGTTAAAAGTTTATGTTGATTACCCAAGTAGAGCGGATGAAAAAAAAGTAGCTAAAAATATTTTACAGATAGAAGAAACTAAAACAAAGAAAGTTATATCTAAAAAAGAGTTACTTTGATTACAGGACTTAGTAAAAGAAGTTTATGTTTCTGATAATATTATTGATTATGTGTCAGATATAATTCATGCTACGAGACTACCAGAAGAGTATTGACTTGAAAATCTAAGCAAATATTTAAAATACTGAGTTTCACCAAGATGAACCATATCACTTATTTTTTGAGCTAAAGCTATAGCATTTTTAGCTTGAAGAGCATTTGTGATCCCAGAAGATATAAAAGAAATAGCTGTTGAAACTTTAGCTCATAGGCTTGTTTTAACTTATGAAGCTATAGCAGATGAGATAACTTGAAACCAAATAATAGAAAAAATAATTGATAGTGTAAGTGTGAAATAGTTATGAAAAATACAAAAGTAAAATTACTTGAGTTAAATGTAAAAAAAAGATTGTCTTCGGATTTTTTGTGAGCATTTAAAACTGCTTTTAAAGGTTCGGGGATGATATTTCATGATTTAAGAGAGTATGTAGTAGGCGATAGTATAAAAAACATAGATTGGAAAACAACAGCGAAGTACAATGATGTATATGTAAAAAACTATGAAGAAGAAAGAAACTTAAAAATACTTTTTGCTTTGGATATTAGCAAGGGAATTGAATTTTGATCTGAAGAAAAAATAAAGTTAGATTTACTACTTGAAATATTTTTCATTTTAGCATTTTCTGCATCAAAAGATCTAGATACACTTTGAGTTTTATTGTACAATGGAGATACGTATGATTATATAGACTTTAAATCATGAGAAGAAAATATATTTAGAGCAGTAAATAAAATAAATACTTTACTAAAAACAAATAAAGCTAAAGATAATTTAAATACTAACTTATTTAAAAAACTAGAGTCATTAAAGATAAAAAATAGTTTGATTTTTGTACTTAGTGATAAAACAGATTTTGATAGTTCAGCTTTTAAAGTTTTTTGACAGGTAAACGAAATTGTGTTTATAAGTATATATGATTATTTTGAAAATAATTTATCAGATAAAAAGTTTAGTTTAAATTTAAAATGAGCAAAATGATTTTTAAGTATATTTTTTGGTAATGATGAAAAGAGAAAAAAATATATAACTCTCAGGAAACAAAAGATAGAAAACTTTAAAAATAAATTAAGAGAGTCTTATATAGATTATATATATATGGATACAAAAACAGATGTATTTAGAGAGCTATTAAAATTTTTTAAATCAAGAACTTGAGTTTAGTCATTTAATAAAATGAGATATGAAAAAAATACTTATACTTTTTACATTTTATATTCTACTTTTTACAAATATTGTTTTTGCATCTTTTGATGTAAGTTTAAGTATAGATAAAAATAATTTGGATATAAATGATGTATTAAATTTTAGTATAGAATTATCGTCTACAGATGCTGTAGATTATAATATAGAAGAAATAAAATGATTAGAAAACTTTGATATTGTATGACAATCAAAAAGTACACAATTTAGGAGTATTAACTGAAATACTTCAATCATAACAAGTATAAATTTATCTTTAAAAGCAAAGGAGGTATGAAACTATACTTTATGACCTGTTATGCTTAGTGAAGATTGAAGTATAAAAGAGTACTCTGAAACTATAGGTGTAGAAGTGACTTGAGCAAAGATTTTTGTGTGAAATAGTGAAGATATAAAATTGCAGGATGAAGAGGAAGAAACACAAACCTCACCCCAACCCTCTCCTTTGGAGGAGAGGGAGCAAGAACAGCTTTCCTCTGCTATGAATAATACATCCATCAATTGAGATGAAACTAAAGAAGAAGTAAAAGAAGTTCTTGATTTAGAGTGAAATCCTATGAGCGATGTTTATGATATAAAAAGAAACTTATTTGGTTTTCCAATAAACTTAGTTTTGAGTTTTTTTTATCTTATATTTTTTGTAGTAGTGTATGTTTTGTATAACTTTTATATAAAACAAAGAGAAACAAAATCTACTAAGCAAGCTAAAGAAATAATAGAAAAAAAAGAAATAGATTTTATAGCTCTATTAAATAAGTTAGAAAAAAACCACATTGATATAGAAAAAGAAGTATTTTATAGAAAACTTTGAGATATTATTAGACTTTATTTAGATAACAAAATAGTTGAAGGTTTATCTACAAAAACTCTTAGAGAATTAAAAGATAGTATAGATAGTCAATTATATGCACTTATTGAAAAGGTTTATTTTCTTGAATATGATTGAAAACAAGATAGTATAGAAAATAGAAAAGAAGTTTTAAAAGAATTTAAAAGGATAGTTTAATAATATGGAAATTTTTAATATACATTTTTTGAATCCTATATTTTTATATGTACTTCCATTTGTACTTGTACTTTTTTTAGTTTTAAATTATTATGAAAATAAAAAAAATAGTATAGAAGTCGGTTTTTACAGTGATTTAAAAAAAGTGTATAAGTTTAGTAGCTTATATTATTACGTAAAACTGTTTTTAATAATACTTATCTTGTGAGTGTTTTTTATACTTTTTGCTGATCCACAAAGAGTTTGAGTAGATGAAAAAATCAAAAAAAATGGAATTGATATAGTGATGGTTTTAGATGTCTCAAAGAGTATGGAAGCTAGTGATTTAAATCCAACTCGTATAGAATCAGCAAAAAAAGTTATTATAAGTTTTTTGGATAAGATGAGTTCAGATAGAGTATGACTTATAGTATTTGCATGAAAACCATTTTCATCTGTTCCTTTAACTTATGATTATGATATATTAAAAGAATCGGTTCGTATGCTTACAACTGATAGTATAAATCAAAATGTATCATGACTCTCTGGTACAGCCGTAGGAGATGCTATGTTATCTGCAAAAGCCTTGTTTAACTTAGAAAAAGAAGAAAGTAAATCAAGGGAAAAAATTGTTTTACTTTTAACAGACTGAGATGCAAATGTTTGAGTAGACCCTATATTGGTATCAAAACTTTTAGCAAAGGAAGGTATAAAAGTTTATACAGTCTGAATCTGATCTAAAGAGGGCTGATATATAAATTATCAAGTTTGACCTTTTACACAAAAACAACAGGTTCCACCACTAAATGAAGCTTATTTAAAAGAGATTTCCAGTACTACTTCTTGAGAGTTTTTTAGAGCAACTGACAATGCAACACTTACAAATATATTTTCTTATTTAGAAAAGTTAGAAAAAAATGATATAGAAATAAATATAAAAAAAACATATAGTGAAAATTATAAACCTTTTTTATATGTACTGTTAGTTTTATTTTTTTTATTATTTATTTTAGAAGTGAATTATTTTAGAAAGTAAATTTTATTGATGGAATTTATATTATTTGTAATCATATTCTGAGTTTTTTGAACACTTTTATTATTATACTTCAAGTTTAGAAATAAACTTATTTCGAAATATAAAGTGTTTTTTCAAACAAGCAATAATTATATAAAAATCATATTATTTTTTGTAAGTTTTTTTGTTTTGTCTTTGTGATTATTTGATATAAAAATCTCAGGAGAAAAAACAAAGGGTGAAGTTAAAGGTGTGGATGTAGTTTTTGTCTTGGATGTATCAAAGAGTATGAATGTGTTAGATTTTAGTGATAGTAATTATTTGTACTCTAGACTTGATATAGCAAAAACTATGATTTCCAATTATATTTCAAAAAATACTGAAAATAGATATGGCTTAGTAGTGTTTGCATGAGATGCGATTTCTGTTTGTCCTTTAACTTTGGATCATGATATATTTTTAACTTTTCTGTCAGGAGTAGATTATAAAAACTTAAGTGTACAATGAAGTAATTTTGAAAAAGCTATTGATTTATGAGTAAAAAGATTTAATGATGAAGAAAGGTCAAAGGTGATGATTTTGTTGTCAGATGGTTGAGATTTTGAAGATAAAATAAATCATAATTATATTAAAAAAGCAACAGACTGAAAAAATATATTTGCATTTGTGTTTTGAGTATGAACACAAGATTGATGAAAGATACCGACTTGAAGAGATATATTTTGAAATATAACTTATCAAAAGTACAATAATAACATAGTTATATCAAATTTAAATGAGTCAAATTTAAAACAAATAGCTGATAATATGAGGTGAGAGTATATTAAAGCAGATTCTATATGAGAAGTTAATAAATTTATATCAAATTTAGAAAGAGAAGCTAGTAAAGTTTTTTCAAACATAAATGAAAAAGTAGATGCAACTAGATATTTAGCTATTTTATCTTTTATATTTTTTGTATTATATTTATTTTTATCTTTGTTAACTTTTAAAAATAAAAAATGAAATTAAAAGTCTTTTCAATTTTTGCGTTTTTTCTAATATTGTTAAACATAGTTTTTTTAAGAGACTATTTTATAAATGCATCTTGAATTTTGCTCTACAATAAATGATTATATGAGGATTCAAAATCTCAATTTATTAAATTAAATAGTTTTGAATGATTGTACAATAATGCCAATTCAATTTATAAGCTAGAAAGTTATTCTTGAGCTTTAAATATTTATGAAGGTATAAATTGTGAAAGCTCCATAAAATGTTTTTACGTAAAAAACAATCTGTGAAATACATATTACAAATTATCAGTGCAAGCAGATGTTATAGATAAACAAATACAATATTTAGAATATTCAGCTTTAAACTATAAGGAGGCATTAAAAATAAAATATGATGAACAATCAGAAAAAAATTTAGAATTTGTTTTAAATTTAATTAATAAGTTGAAAGAAGAAGAAAATAAAAATGATAATGAGGAAACATCAGAAAACAGCAAAAGTGAAGATTCAAATGAGACATCAGAAAACTCTGAAAATAATAAACAAGATGAACAATCTGGTAGTTGAACTAATGCTTTTGAAAGTAGTGATGTAACTGAAAATGAGTGAGAAATTTGATGATTAACTCCTGAACAGATACAAGCAATAGAACAATATGAAAAATCATTAGAGCAGTCACAAAAATATGTTTGAGAGCATTATAATAAAGTATATGAAGAACAAAATAATATAAATGATGAGTTTGAAGCATTTTTTTGAATCAATCCATTTTTTGATAACTCTCTTTTAGATGAATATAATGACAAAAAAGATTGGTAATAAAAATTTTTTGTTTACAATTAATAAGTATTTAATATAATTACATAAAATGAGAATAATTCTTATTATTTAAAATTTAATAATAATTTATGACAAATAATGATAATCCTTGAGTTGTTAGAAATAATATGGATGCTTTTCAAAATGCTAGGGAACAATTACAAAAAGCATGTTCTTTGTTTGATTCTTGTAGAGTAAATCAAAATTTATATGAACAAATTTCTCATCCAAATAGAGTTATTGAGGTAAGTATACCAGTTGAAATGGATGATGGAAGTGTTAAGATGTTTACGGGATATAGAAGTCAGCATAATGATGCTAGATGACCATATAAATGAGGTATTAGATTTCATCAAGATGTTTGTATATCAGAAGTAAAAGCACTTTCAGTTTGGATGACTTTTAAATGCGCTGTTATAGATATTCCGCTTGGTTGAGGAAAAGGGTGAGTTATAGTTGATCCAAAAAAATTATCAGAAATGGAGCTTGAAAGACTTTCAAGATGATATGTTAGAGCGCTATATAAATACATAGGCCCAACTCAAGATGTACCAGCACCAGATGTAAATACAAATCCAAAAATCATGGCTTGGATGATGGATGAGTATTCAACTTTGGTTTGAGAGTATTCACCAGGTAGTTTTACTGGAAAACCTGTAGAGGTAGGTTGATCACTAGGTAGATGAACAGCTACAGCTCAATGATGAGTTTATGTACTAGAAAAGATTTTAGATTTAGAAGGAGATAAAATTAAATGAAAAAAAGTAATAATTCAATGAGCATGAAACGCTTGACTTATAGTTGCTAAGCTACTTGTTGAATTATGAGCTAAGATAGTTTGAATTGCAGATAGTAAATGAGCGGTTTATAATGAAAAATGACTAAATATCACAGAGATAGAAAAAATAAAAGGTTTAAGAGAATCTGTTATCTCGTATAAAGACTGAACTTACTTAACAGAAAAAGAAATATTGGAGCAAGCTTGTGATATACTTATTCCAGCTGCTTTAGAAAATCAAATAACATTTGAAAATGCTCATAATATAAAAGCAAAATATATTTTGGAACTCGCAAATGGTCCAGTTACACCTGATGCAGATGATGTATTAGCTGATAAAGGAATAATCGTTATTCCTGATATACTTGCAAACTCTGGGTGAGTAATGGTATCATATTTTGAACAAGTTCAAAATAATCTTAACTATTATTGGGATGCGGATGAGGTAAATAGCAGATTATTTAAAAAAATTACTCATGCTGCTCTAAATGTTTATAATATAGCAAAGTATTATAATACTCACTTAAGAAGTGCTGCTTATATAATTGCTATAGAGAGAGTTATAGATGCTATGGAGTTGAGAGGGAGGTAATCTATTTTTACATGAAAAAAAGTTTATAAAGATATTTTACTTTATAAACTTTTTCTTTATACTTTTACAAAATTAAATTTTAACTTAAATAGTGTGTTAATAGATTGAAAAAAAATTGCTTGAAAGATATTTGAAGATATAAAAAAAGAGGTTTCTCGTATGTCTAAAAAACCTGCTTTGTGAGCTTTGCTTGTATGAGATAATTCATCAAGTATAAGATATATAGAACAAAAAAAGAAGTGGGCAGAGTATGTGTGAATAAAATTTATACTAAAAAAACTACCAGAACATGTTTCTGAAAATGAGATACTTAGTACAATTGAAAGTTTCAATACTGATGATAATATAAGCGGATATATTGTACAATTACCACTTCCATCTCATATAGATGAAAAAAAAATTATTAAATCTATATCTCCAAAAAAGGATGTGGATTGATTTCATCCAGAAAATCAAGGGAAGTTAATGATATGAGATAAAACATGATTTTCACCTTGCACTCCAGCTTGAATTTTAGAGCTTTTAAAAAGTACAGAAATTGATTATATTTGAAAGCAAGTTGTCGTTATTGGGAGAAGTAATATAGTATGAAAACCTATAACAACTTTGCTTATCAATGAAGGCGCTACAGTTATAAGTTGTAACTCTAAAACACCAAATATAAGAAAATTTACTATTGATGCTGATATAGTTATAAGTGCTGCTTGAAAACCTGGGCTTTTAACACTTGATATGATAAAAAAAGATGCTATAGTAATAGATGTTTGATTTACAGTAATTGAGTGAAAAATATATGGAGATGCAGATACTCATAATATGGACTTGGCTTGAGTAAAAGTTACACCAGTTCCAGGTTGAGTTGGACCTCTTACAGTTGCTATGCTTATGAAAAATACTTTAAAAAGTTGAAAATAGTAATTGCAAAATAAGGGACTGGTCTCTCTGTTTAAGAAGTAAAAACTAAAATTTATAATACTAGCTTTCTAATACAGAGACCGGTCCCTATTTTGTTTAAGCTTAATTTTTAAGACTTTGTTCATGTCAAATAGAACATTATGATTTCTTATTATTTTTTGATTTATAGCTGGTAGTTTTCTTTTTTATCAGTACTTTTTTGTTTTTAAACTTGTTAGTTTAACTGTTAATTCAAATGTTGAAAATTATACAGTAGAGTTAAATAATTTAAAAGCTAGTAAAAAGATAGAATGTGTTCAAAAAGTTTGTCATATAGCTGAAATAAGTCCATTTGAATATAATATAAAAATTACTAAAGATGATTATAAAACATATTTGAATAAAATAGATTTAAGTTCAAATGAAACATTAAATGTAAATTTAGAAAAAAATGTTGTTTTAGAAAAAATAGAAATAAATAATCCTCAAAATATAAGCGAACAAGCTGATAAGAGAACAAGACAAGAAATAATAGATGAAATAAATAAAAGAAAAGAAACCTACAAAATTATTAATATAGAAGATATTTGAGAGTTTATTTTTAAAAAAAATTTATGAAAGTTAGATTTGTATTTAACAGATAATAAAATTTGAACATTTGAATTAGTTAAGCCTGAGGATATTAGTATTAAACTAGTGTACTCTGCAAAAGATTATATAGTTTTAAGTATCTGAAATAAAAAATATTTTATAAATTATAATTTTTTTGATGTAAGAATAATTGATTTAAATATAGACATTGCTTATGTAAAAAAGAGTTTTGATAATTTTACTTACCAAATTGTTACTGATAAATGAACTTTTATATATAGTTTATGAGACAATAGTTTAGAATATTTTTCAAAATTTAGCGATTTTATAATTTTAGATAAATTTTTATATATTGCTCTTATAAAAAATAATGATATAACAAGAAAGAAAAATTTTTGATTTGAAAATAAACCATGAGACTTGATAGTTTATTTTGATGAAAAAACTTGAGAAAAGATATTGATAAAAGAAACAAACATTCAAATTGAAAAGTTATTGTATGAGGAAAATGATATAATTGTTTTGGATATAAATGGTAGTAAGTATAAATTAAAAAATTTTAATTAAATCTTCACACAAAATCTACATAAATTATTTGATTATAAAAAAAATAAGTGTAAAATATGTTCTTGTCTTTACTCTTATTTTTTTAATTTCTAATTTTGTTTTTATGAAAAAAATAATTTTTTCTTTGCTATTGTTTGTATTTTTTACTAGCATAGTATATGCTGTAGAAGATGATAGTTCAGTTATTGAAGAATTAACTAAACAAAATACACAAGAACTAAATTTTGATTTTAGTTTAAAATCATTTTCAAGCTGTCAAAACTTAGAGGATGTTATGTGAAATTATATAAAAGAGTATTGGAAAGTTAATAAAGATATATATAGATATCCTACGATGTATAAATGAGTTACAGATGATATGTTAACGGATATGCCCCAGTCAGTAACTTCAGAGGAAGCTAATCAGGTTGATTGAAGATGAGGATGAGCAGATGAGGATTATTCAAAAACAAATATACAAGTAGCTTGAGTAGATGAGTCTGATATCATAAAAACAGACTGAGATTACATTTATTATTTTGATGATACTGATAAATATGTTTACATAGTAAATGCTCAAAATAGAGATAATTTAGAAGTAGTTAAAAAAATCAAACTTCCAAGTTATTTTTATAATCCTGTTTTATATATAGATGATAATAGATTAGTTATTTTATCATCATGATATAACGATACAATTTATAGAAATTATTGGATAAATAGAAACTCTAGAACTTATGCTATAGTATATGATATATCTAATAAAACTAATATGAGTTTGTTAAAGATATATATGGTAGAGTGAGATCTGTCAAAATCAAGAAAAATAGGGGATTATGTATATCTTATAAGTAATAATTATTTTAATATACCATACTCTACATTTGAATCTGAAGCTGAGATAGATGTAAGCGCTTCAAGCATACTTCCAAAAAAATTAGAGATATCAAGAACTACAGATAAATCTGAGCAAAATTTACTTTTAAACGGAATAAAATATCCATATAAAACTACAGCATGAAAAGTTGCAAATTGTAATGAGATAGAGTACATATTACCAGATAGTGAAACTTTAAAGAGATATAATTTTAATCCAAGCTATAATATCATTTCAGCGATAAATATAAGAGATACAAGTAAAGGTACAACTACAAAAGTTATAGCTTGAAGTAATAGTGAAATATATATGAGTTTAGATAATTTATATCTAACTTCAAATATGTATACTCCATATAATTTTAGATGTCCTGTTTGAGCTAGATGTATAATGCCATTTTATTATGGAGGTATGAGTAATACACTTATTCATAAATTAGCTATAAATGCAGCCAATTTAGTTTATCAAAGATCCACAATAGTCCCAGGAAGTCCTCTAAATCAATATAGTATGGATGAAAAAGATGATTATTTTAGAATCATAACAACTTCAAGTTTTCCTGAAAGTACTACAGATTTATATATACTAAATGAATCTTTAGCTTTAGAGTCTAGTCTTACATGATTGTGAGCTTGAGAAAGTTTCCAATCTTCTAGATTTATGTGAGATAAATTATTCTTAGTTACATTTAAACAAGTAGATCCTCTTTATGCAATTGATCTATCGGATCAAAGGAATCCAGAAGTTTTATGAGAATTAAAAATCCCAGGTTATAGTACTTACTTACATCCATACGATGAAAATCATTTAATTTGACTAGGTTATGATACATATGAAAATGAGTGGGGATGAACAAGAAATGGAGGTATAAAAGTAGATTTATATGAAGTAAACTATGATAAAAAATGTTGAGATGTTAATCTAACAGCAGATGAAAAAGCAAAATGTGCTAGTTGAGATTATAAATGAATAATAGTTAAACAAGCTTATTCTCTTGCACTTTGAGATAGTTGAAGTTATAGTGAAGCTTTAAATAACCCAAGATTATTTATGTGGAATGCTTCAAAAAATACACTTTTACTTCCAGCTCAAATATATATAAATGAGTCAAAAACATCTTATAATCATATAGATTATTTTAATTGATTAATTGCTATCAATATAAATAAAGATACTGGTATAAATGAAAAATATAGAATAACTCATATAGATAGAAAGTGACTTGAAGAAAAGAGGACAGAGGATTGTAAACAGTATATACAAAGACAAGAGTGTAGAAAATTGATAGATGGATCAACATACTGTCCACCAGCTCAATATGTTCCAGATTATTGTTATGCCGATGCTACTATTTGAACTTATATAGCTTCACAAAGCTGGACATTTAGAGATAGTTTCATAAAAAGAGCACTATGGATAGGTGATACATCTTACGCTGTAAGTAATGATAAAGTTTCAAGTCATAACATAAGTAACTGAAATCAGTATGATGAGGTTGAGTTGAGATAAAATTAAAATATATATCAAAAATTTAATGTCTATGTAATGTCTGAAGAGTAAAATAAAATTGCTAAAAATAGCTTTTAGCAATTTTATTTTACTTTTTTATTTATGAAAAAGAAGTATATAGTTCTAGCGACATTATTTGCAATGTTTTTAAATCCATTTAGTTTTACTTTTGCCAAAGAAAATATAATATATACAAAAGCTGAAAACTTAGCTTTGCAGTATATAAAAAACTCTATAGAGGATGAAAGTTGGAAAGACAATAATCCGCACATAAACTGAGAATGAAAATATTTTTATACTGATGATGAAAAAAATCCATCATACATAGAATTTAAAGTTAGCTGTGATAATACTATAGATTGTTGATTTATACTTGTAAATTCTGATTGAGATGATGTTGCTGTACCTATAGCTTCTACAACTTGAGTATGACCATGAGAATCTTTAGTCTGAAATAATAGTAAAAATAAACTATATTATTTGACCAGTTTGTAGTTGAGCTTCTTGAAATAGTAATAAAGCTAATGTATATAAAGCAAAACAATATGCTATTAATAAGTGATATACTAACACAACTTCTAGTTATTCTTGATTAATTTCTACTTCTACTATATTTTCAAATGTAAAAACTGAAATTAGTGCATGAAGACCCATTATAATACATGTAAAAAATAATTCTACTAATGAATGACATGCTATGGTATGATTTTGATATAGAAATTCAACTACTACTAGAGTGGTAAGAGTTAATTTATGATGGTGAGCTACTAGTAAAATAGATTCTTGAAGTTCATATTATACTTCTAATATTGATCAAAACTTGGATTCTGTATATTATGCTAGAAGTAATAATAAATCAGCTATTGCTGTCACAAAATTTAAAATATCTAATTAAATTAAAATAAAATATGCTAAACCCTATATATTTTTTATTAGCTTTATCTTGAGAAATGATAAATGAAGAGGTAATGAAAAAAGATAAATGTGAAATTTTTTGAACTATAAAAAAGATAGAAATTACAAATGATAGTATATGTTTAGATAAATTAGAAATATATGTTTTATGAAATAAATGAAAATATATTATAAATTCATTGAAAACGACAGAAAATGGATGTGAGCATGATTGAATATGAATATTTTATTGAGAAAGTACTTTACCAAAAGTTTGAGATAAAATAAATTATTTAATAGATAAAGATAATTTTTACATATTATCTGATAAAAAAGATATAGACTGAACATATCATCTTGAATCATGAGATAATTTAAGATTTGATATTGAAGTTTGTAAAGCAAACTCAAGTTTTATAGAATTTCATAAAGATTTTATTTCAACAATACTTTACTTTATGTCTTTTATAATTTTAATCTTAATAATCGGTTTTATAAGATTTAGTAAAAGTAATAATTGCTAACTAAAAAATATGGATGAAAAAACTATTGAACAATGTAGTGCAAGTTGAACTATAGAGAAGGTCATTCAAGAAAAGTCTTCATGTTGAAAGTTCATAGAAGTTAGATTAATAAACTGAGATTCAACTTATTATATAAACTGATTATTATATGATTTTGAAGAGTGAGATGATATGATTAGGACTTATACTATAGGTAGTAGCTGAAAAAAAGTTACTTATTCTTGCGAAAATATGGATTATCAATTTAAAAATTTAGATTTAATACAACCTTGAAAACAAGTTTATGTAATTGCTAATAAAGATAATAATAAAATAATAGAATTAAGCCAAGAAAATATAATTAAAGATTTAAATTTAGATAAATGTTATGAAAGTCATTACTATAATCTAACTCAGCATTTATTTGAAAGAAGATGGATAGATAAATGTAAGCTAACTTGAGAAATTCAAGAAATCAAAAAGACATTAATTGATAAGCAATTATGTGGATTTAATTTATATATAAAGGTATTAGGTAAAGATAATAATACCTATTATATAAAGTGAGATGAACAAGCTTTTATGGGTGACTTTTGAGTTTGCATAGCTCCGTTTACTTATCCAGATTATATAAATTGAAAAGAATATTTTCCACAGATATGAGATGAGATAAATGTAGCAATAAATAGAGATGATAATAGTATATTAAGTACTATTAGCGAATCTGACATAAATAACCTTGAATCCTGTCAAGCAACTTGAGATGAACTAGAATTTCAAGACATAGATGCTTTAACTAAAGAAGAAATCATAGTTGTAATAAATAAACTAGTAAGAGATAATAATGAAGCTAATCCTGAAAGTAAAATTCACGTTAAAACTTATTATAATGCTTTGTATCTAAAAGATAACTCAACAGGAACTTTGATTGATGAAGGTACAAGTTATGATACTATTAATATCTTGGAAAGTTCTAGTGAAACACAAGCTACAGAAATTATTCAAGAACAGAAAACTATAACAGTACAACAAATAAAACCAAAAACAGAAACAAGTACTAGTTCAAACTACACTAACACAACAACTAATACACAAACTCAAGTTCAAGCAATAGAGATACAACAAGAAGAAATAATAGAAGATACTTGAAGTCTAGTTTGAACTTGAAAAGATTTAGCTTTTTCGTTAGATTTGAAAAGTACAGGAACTCAAGATTTAAGTTGAATTATGCAAGTACAAGAGTTAGAATCTAAGATGGAAGATAAAAATATTTATCAAGTAGGTGTAGTTTTTATTTCTATTATAATTGTTATCTTGCTGACAGTTTTCTTAAAATATGTGAGGAAAAAGGCAAGTTAAGTAAAAAAATAATCTCCCTAATTTTAAAATCAAGGGAGATTATTTTTTTACATACTATACCCACAATCTTCATATTTTTCTCTGAAATCTTTTATAAGAGACCAGAAAATATTTTCAGTGTATTTTGGAAGTATTTTTTCATTTGGCCAGATAATTTCTTTTTTTATCTTGTTTCTCATTGTATTATCTCAAACTGGACAAGAACATCATGAGTACGGTATCTCTTTAGCTTGGACAAACTTAAGTAAATCTTTTTCTCTTATGTAAGCAAGGGGTCTTATAAAAGTTACATCTCACTTACTCATTTTATTTACAGGAGGCATTATCTTTAGTTTTCTACCTTCTATCATATTCATAAAAGTAGTAACAACTATATCATCTAAGTGATGACCAAAACAGATTTTAGTTGCTCAGTACTTCTGACAAAGTTTCATCATGGCTATCCTTCTTGCATAAGCACACCGTTGACATGATTGTCATACTCACTGGTTAAGTTTTGATCATTCAGGCAAGCTAATGTTTACTTTTTCAAGAGGGATTCAAAGTTCTTCTTCATAATACTTTCTTTTTTCTTCAAACTGTATATCACAATCTATTAGAAACTCTTTGAAAATATAAACTCATCTGATTTCAAATTTTGCTTTACTTGATTTTCTAAATTCATTAAGTAGATATCATAAGGCCATAGAATCTTTTCATCATGATACTCAAAGAAGCACAGTTTCACCTTCTTTTATCATATCAAAATCGTAAATCGCTTTTTTCATCTTTTTTAGCAGTTTTCTTTCTAAAACACTCAAAATTAGTTAAAAGTTAAAAGTATAAAGTTAAAAACAATTGTATAAAAAATAAAAAAAAGTAAAGGGGGAAATTTTAAGTTTGAAAAAAAATAAAAATTAAGTATAAATATACGCAATCAATTTTAAAATATAATACTTAAAAAATATGACAGTTAGATCTAGTCGTAACGGCTTACAAAAAACTTTAAAGGACTATTTAGTACCTATAGTTGCATTATTTTTAATTATAGTTTTATTTTATAGTGTATTTTCTTGATGAGATGAAAATAATACTACTTCTTGAAATAAAAGTTTGTTAGAAAACAGTATGTGAGCTACTATTGAGTTTGGTAGTGAAAATAGTGAAGTTTATATAGAGTATTCTTGATGAAATAAAAAACTTATTGAAGATAATACGATTTTATACAAATGAGAAAAAGTTATAGTAAAATTAGGTTCTATAAATATAGAATTTCCAATGCTAGCAAATGTAGCTTTAGATAAAATGTGAACATTAGAGTATAGAATAGATGGTAGTTTATATTTAGACTCTTCTAACATGTGGCTTGAAGCTAAAACAGATATGGAAGTAAGTTTAAAATATGGTTCAGCAAAAATAGGAGAATGATCAGTTGTAAACTTAAATCAAAATGAGGTAGAAAGTTCTATTTATAATATAGCTTGAGTTGTTGAAGTATTTAACTTAGCTTGAGAGAAAACAGTTTTAGGAAACTGACAAAAGGTTTCAATATTGGTTGCTAATGCTTCAAATGATGATTTAGATCTATCTGCTTTAAAAGAAGATTTATGAGATTATTTTAAAGCTTCAGATTGGTTTATAAAAAATGGTTGAGATTTATACTTAAAAAGTAATAATTCTTGAGAAACATCATCTTGAAATTTAAATTTAGCTGGTTTACAAGGAAGTATATCATCACTTCTTGCTTTTGATAATCTATCAGATGAGTCAAGTATGACAAGTAGTTCAATAGATATTACTTGAAAATATAACTCAGCTAAAATAGGGAAAATTACTCTAAACTGAAAACAAGCAATTCTTGATGTAGAAGATAAAACTTTTGAATTTACTTGAGTATCATTAAAAAATAGTGTAAATGATTTGGTATTTAAAGTTTATGATACTAATGAAAATATAATTCAAAAACTAGTTTATACAATTTATTATTGAAGTACTACTAGTAATAATAATTCTTCTTCTAGCAACTTTTGAACACCTACTACATTTGAGATAGATGGTTCAAAATTTGTATTCACTGAGCCATCTACAACAGGAACATTTACTACATATGATAATAGAATAACTATAAAAGGTTCTGTACCAGCTTGAATTGTATCAAAAGTTTCAGTAAATTGATACGTTTTATCATCATTTAATTGAACTAGTTGGAGATACCACGCTTGGAGCGAATACAATAATTTAAGTGACGGGACAAACATTTACCAAGTAAATTATTATGATAATAGCAATAATTTAATATATACAAATAGTTATACTATTATAAAAAAATCAAATACACCAGTATCATCTGTGAAGGAAACATATAGTAGTGAAGCTAAACTTAGTAACTAGTGAAAAGTATCTAGTATATAGAATTTAAAAGGTGAACTTTGTTAAAGAGTTCACCTTTTTGTTTATTAGTTACTAACTATTACTCAGTTATAACTATTTCTATTTCATTAGTAAGTGTATTTTTATTTTTAAACTCAAGAGTAAGTTTTACTTTATATATTCATGTTTTAGTATATATATGAGTTGGATTTGCATTTATTGATGTATTTCAGTCTCAGAAATCCCAAAAGTAACTATTTATTTGTCATGATGATCAATCTGATGAAAAATCAATTCATTGATAGATTGTAGCTTTTTTCATACTAACTTTTATTTCAGCTTTTTGAGCTTCAGGTTTCAAAATTAATTTTTTTGTAATAGAGTACTCACTTCAGTCTGTAGTTATAACTGTTAGTTTTACATTATAATCTCAAGCTTTTAAATATTTATGTCATGGATTTATAGCATCTCTTTCTTCAGGTGGAGTTCCATCCCCATAATCAAATATAAATTTAGATATATCTTTTCATTTTACTTCACTTTTTGAAGCATCAAAAGTAACTGTTACAGGAGCATAGTCGCTACTATAACTCATCTTTAAATCTAAAATTGCTTCTTTTTTCTCAGCAGTTATGTATATTTTTTCATTTATAATTATAATATCATCACTTATTCTTCTATTAATAAATAAATATTTAACTCATATTATATAATTTCATGATGTGTTTATATCATAAATTACTTTTTCTCATTTTTTATCTGTTTTTCAATCTCAATCTAAATCCCATTCAACCTCTCATAAATAGTATAAAAAATTTTCAGATTTTAAATTTGAGGCATTAATTAATAGACTTGTTGGAATTGCTAAATTATCAATAAAATATTCACGAGTATTTTTATCATATTTTACTATATTTTTATCCATCAATTCTGAATTATTGTAAAATTCTAAATTGTTTTTAAATGTTAATTGTTTTGGTATATCAATAGAAGTTTTTAGTGTTTTTTTGTTTCATGAGCTATCAATAAGATCTACTTCTACATTGTTTTCTCAATAATCTTGGAAGATATAAATTATCTCTGATGATCACTCTAAATTATTTGGATTAGCTATTTTTGAAATAGTTTTTCAGTCTATTTTCCATATATATTCTTCAATAAATCATGCTCAGAAACTAGTTTCTAGGTTCTTTACTTTAAGCGTATATTCAAGGTCACTAATTGGATTTTGTCTGTAATCTATTTCTCAATCAATATTATTTTCTTCATCAGGAGAGACTACAAAAATTTTATCAAGACTTTGCTCTTCCTTTCATATTCTTTTAATATACATTCATATAAGAATCTCTTCATATATTACTTTACTTGGATAAAAGTTATATCATTCATAAACTGATTGTAAATCTTGTGTTACATTTTCTTTATCTATATAATACCATTCTATTTTTCATAACTCTTTTAAATCTGTTGCATCAAATTTTACTGTTTTTCATCAATCATTTAATATTTCCTCTTCAACTTTTACCATATGTGAAATTTCTATATTTTGAATATCTTCAATTGTTTTCTCTATTTCTTTTCAATGTATATCTTGTTCAATAACATTTATTTTTATGTTATAAGTTCACTTTTTATCAAATGTTTTTATATAAGTAGGATCAATTGTTTCTATTAAGTTGCCTCCTCAAAAATCCCATAGAAATTTTTTAATTTTATATCATGATTTTATTTCTTTATTGTAAAAATTACTTAAATCATATTTTATAGTTATAGGTCATATAAGATTTCATCAATTAAATATAATTGAACTATTTTCATCAAAGTATTCACTAAGTAGTTTAGAGTTATCATACATTTTTACATTTCAGTATGATTCTTCTAACCAGTTTGGTAAACTTTTAATTTTTTGATCTAAAAACATCCAAGCACTAAGTGTGGAAAAAGTTAAAAATAATAGTAAAAAACTTATAATTCATCTTGTAACTCTAAGTTTTTTAAATTGTTTTTTAGTTAATAAAAATTTTAATAAAAATATTATTAGTAAGATTACTTCTATAAATAATAGTGCAGAAAATATTATTCATACACTTGTTGCTATAAAGCTATTAATCTCATTTAAACTTATTCAAAGTGATCTAAAAAAGTTTACATCTTCAACAGTTTTTGCATTAAATATTACAAATGTAATAAGTGATCATCATAAGATAAGAGCAATAGTTAATATTGCACCTAGATATCACAAAATAGTTGAAAATGAAGTTTTTTTAGGACCTTTCTTATTATCATCACTATGATATTCTTTGGCTTTAAAAAATAGTTTTTCTCAGAAAGCTGAAGGAACAGTTTTTGCTAAAATCTTGTAATTTAATTTTCATAATTCTAATTCTCAAGTTCACTCTTGTTCTAGATTAGTTTCAGCTACATCCAATTTAGTTAAACTTTTTGCTTTAAGTATTATAGTATTGTAAACTGGATATTTTATAAATTTTGCTTCTTTTTCTATACCATCTTTTCTAAAACTTATTTTTGCTTTAGCTTCTTCAGGTTCTATTGTAAAAAAATCATACTCATTTTGTATTGAATATTTAATTATATCTTCAATTGAATTAATATTTATATCAAAGATATTATCTGAATCATTTACTGTTTCAGTATTTGTAGAGCTAAGTAACTCAGCAATAGAATCTGATTTTTCTGCTTCCTGATTTATATTTTTAGAATCTGTCATGTAAAAAAGATTATAAATTAATTTAATTAATATTATTTTACTATATTTTTTCTACATTTACAAAAAATGAGCTTAAAAAAATACTAAATATTATTAATTTAGTATTTTTTAAATTTTTATACTCTTATTTTATTTTTCTTTACTTCAACTTTACTTGGTTTATCAGCTCCTGGTTTTACAAATAGGGGATTAGAATTAGCAGGAGTTTGTTTTTGTTTTTCAGGAGATAAGTTATTAATTATATCTTCTATTTCTTTTTCGTTTACATCAAGCTTATCAACATCTATATTTACTTGTTCAACTTGAGTATTTTTATCTACTCAATATATAGCTTTAACAACTTTGTATTCTAGTTCATTAAGTAGTTCTTTAAACTTTTCATAAGCTTTTTCTTTATAAACTACTAGAGGATCTCTTTGAGCGTATCATTCAAATGCAACAGACTCTCTAAGTTTGCTCATAGCATCTATATGCCTCATCCATAATTCATCAATAGATGCTAAAACTATTCTTCTTTCCAAATCATAAAATGCTTCAATGGAAATAGCTTTTCATTTTATCTTATCTAGTTCTTCTATGGCGATATCAAAAATATAGTTTGTCAGAGTTTCTGTATCATTTGTACCAAGTATGTCATCATTTTCAATCTTATCATCAATAGCTTCAACACCTAAAAACTCATTTACTTTAGCTATTAATCATTTTTTATTTATAGAATCTCATGCAGAACTAGTACTTGATATTACTAAACTAGATATTTGATTTTTTATCATAGTAATAACATCTTCATCTATGTTTTCACTATTTAAAATCTTGTTTCTTCTTGAGTAGATTATCTCTCTATGTTTGTTTATAACATCATCATACTGTAGTACATGTTTTCTTATATCAAAATTATGTCATTCTACTTGTTTTTGAACAGAAGTAATTCTTCTTGTTAGCATACCACTTTGAGCTAGAGGCTCATTATCTGGTAGGGAAGCAAAAATTGGAGAGTTAAATGCAGAAAATAATTTATCTCCACCAAATATTCTCATTATATCATCATTTGGTGATATAAGAAATTGTGTTGAACCAGGGTCTCATTGTCTTCATGCTCTACCTCTTAATTGGTTATCTATTCTTCTTGTTTCATGTTTTTCTGTACCGATGATACAAAGTCCTCAAAGTTCTCTAACTCATTCTCATAGTTTTATGTCTGTTCATCTTCATGCCATATTTGTAGCGATAGTAACCGCTCATTTTTGTCATGCAGTAGCTACTACTTCAGCCTCTTTTTCATGTTGTTTAGCATTTAGCACATTGTGAGGTATTCAGATTTCTTTTAGACGAGCACTTAAGTATTCAGATTTATCAACAGAAACTGTACCAACAAGAATTGGTTGTCCTGTTTCGTGAATCTCTTTTATAAGTTTAACTACGTATTCAAACTTACCTTTTTCATTTTTAAAAAGCAGGTCAGCATTATCTACTCTAGCGATTGGCTTATTTGTCGGGATAACAAGAGTTTCAAGTCCATATACTTTGTAAAATTCTTCTTCTTCTGTTTTAGCTGTACCAGTCATACCACTTAGTTTCCAGTACATTCTAAAATAATTTTGGAATGTAATTGAAGCAAGAGTTTTTGATTCTTGTTTGATTTCAACTCATTCTTTTGCTTCTATAGCTTGATGTAATCAGTCACTATATCTTCTACCACCTAGAACTCTTCATGTATGTTCATCTATAATTAATACTTCTCAGTCATTTACTAAATAATCTTTATCTCTTATATAAACTCAAGTAGCTTTAATTGCATTTTCTATATGATGTAAATCATTATAATGATTTGATATATAGATATTATCAACTTTTAATACTTCTTCTATCTTTTCTATTCCTTTTTCTGTAAGAGTAGCTGTTTTTTGTTTTTCATCTATCTTGTAATGTTCTCATGCTTTTAGAGTCTTTGCAATAGCAGCAAATTTCATATATTTTGAAGTAGCTTCACTTTCTGGCATAGAGATTATAAGAGGAGTTCTTGCTTCATCAATTAAGATAGAATCAACCTCATCTATAATAGCAAAAAATAATTTAGATTGTGCTTTATCTTCACTTTTGATTACCATATTATCTCTTAGGTAGTCAAAACCTAGTTCGTTATTTGTTGCATAAACTATATCTTTAGAATA
>JAQVGG010000013.1 GCA_028696815.1 Candidatus Altimarinota bacterium | reverse complement strand
AACTATGTTGAACAACAATGACAAGAGGAACACTATACCGAAGAAATAGAACTTTAAATTCCAGTAAAAACAAAAAGCCCCATCCCTTTAGGGTGGGGTTGAAGAAAAGTTAAAACTTATTTACTTAGGATTATGACAAAAGTAGATATAACATACGACAAAGAAACAGTGTATTATGATGCTTTAGTGTTAGAAAAAGGAATAGTTACTCAAGCTAAGAGTTTATATGAGCTTGTAAAAAACTTACAAGAAACTTTTACTTATTAATATCTTAAAATATATGTTAGATTTTAAAGAAAAACTCAAAAATCCTAATTTAAAAGATTTTTTAAAGCAATACTGAATAAAACACTTATCAGTATTTTGATCATATGCTAGATGAGAACAAAAAAAAGATAGTGATCTAGATCTATATATAACTATATGAGAAGACTCAAATCTTAGTTTATTTTGATTGCAAGAGATAGAAGATAAAATTACTAAAGAATTAAATGTACCTAGAGTAGACTTTATTACAAATAGAAGTGTAAATCCAAACTTAAGAAAATTTATAAAAAAAGATTTAATAAAAATTTTTTAGTAATGAAAAAGAATACAAAATTTTATGAAGACGAAATTTTGAAATCAATTGAGATTATAGAATTTTATGTAAATTGAATGACTTTTGCTGATTTTCAAAATAATTTAGAAAAGTTTGATGCTTGTTGTATGAGATTGCAACATATTTGAGAATGCTGAATAAAATTAGGTGAATTAGTTTGAGATAACTATAAAGGTATACCTTTCGCAAAGATGAGATGATTTAGAAATAGAATCACTCATGACTATGCTTGAATAGATGATTTAATTATTTGGAGAACTATAAAAGATAATTTACCTATCTTAAAAGATTTATTAAAATAAAACTCCCTTGGATTTCCAAGAGGAGTTTTTTTGTTTTGCTTTTTTACTCTAAAGATTCTTTTATAAGTTTTGGGTTATTTGAGTATCTTAGTCATTCTTCTTCTGTTATAAGTCATGAATTTATCATACTCACTATATCTTTTTCAAGTAGTTGCATACTTTCTCTTTGTCACATTTGTATAACACTAGGAAGTTGATGTAGTTCACTTTCTCTTATGATATTAGCTACAGCACTATTATTTACAAGTATTTCCTTTGCAAGTTTTACTCATGTACCATCTCTTGTTTTTAATAGTCTTTGAGAAAAAACTGCTACAAGTGAGTCAGCTAGTTGCATCCTTACTTGATCTTTTTCAGGTCAAGTAAAACTATCTAGTATTCTAGTTACAGTTTGATATGCTCAACGAGTATGTAGGGTAGTAAATACTATATGACCTGTTTCAGCTAAAGTTAGTGCACTTTCCATCTGTGATTTTGTTCTCATCTCTCAAAACATGATAACTTGTGGATTTTGCCTCATAGCACCAAGCAGGGCAGTTTCATAGTCTGGAACATCTTTTCATACTTCTTTGTGTTCTATAATTGATTTTTTATGTGTGTGAACATATTCAATAGGATCTTCTATAGTTATTATATGTTTGTTGTAGTTTTCATTTATATAATCAATCATTGCTGCTAGAGTAGTAGTTTTTCAAGATCAAGTAGGACCTGTAACTATTACCAATCATTGTCATTTTTTTGTTACATCCTTATATACATCAGGTAATCATAGAGACTCTATATTTGGTATTTTTGCAGTTAAAAGTCTTAAAACTACCATATAGTTTCATAATTGAAAAGAAATATTTACTCTGAATCTTCTAGTTCAAAAAGAAAATGAAAAATCTAGGTTTCTTGTTTTTATAAGAGTATCATGTTGTTCTTCAGTTGTAAGTGACTGAGCAAATTCAAATGTATCTTTCCATGTAAATGGTTCTATTCATTCATCAATCCTTATAATATCTCATCCTATTTTTATAGCTGGATAAGTTCATACAGTTATATACATATCACTTCATTCATTATCAATCATAACTTGAAGTAGTAAATCTTTTATCTTATGTTCTGGTTTTATTACTTTCATAAAATTAATTTAATTTTAAATATTTTTTATAGGTTTTTTGCGATTTTTCACATTTCAAAGAATGGAAGCATAATTGATATTACTATTGATCATACTAAAAATCATACAATTACAATTATTATCGGTTCCATCATACTAGAAAGATTTCATATATATCTTTTTAATTCATTGTTATAGTTAGTTCATATTTTACTTAATGAGTTTGATAAGCTTCAAGTTTCTTCTCATGTACTTACAACATACGCAAATTCTTCAGGGAATAGTTTATTCATATAGATATTTGCCTCATATTCTAAGTTTAATCAAAGAGATTTTGATATAGTTAATCAAAGCTCAACTTCGTTTTTGATTCTTATAAGTTCTTTTTTATAAGCTAGGTTTGATACTACTAGACTAGATGTTTTTAGTGATTCAAGAAGTAGTACTCAAGAGTTTAGCAGTATAGTAAATGATTTTATAAAGAAAACTATATTTGATTGTTTTACAATATATCAAAATATAGGAAGTTTTATATATAAATTTGCAAACAATATTCTTCACAGGTATGTAAAATTTATAAGTTTAAATACTATAACTACTCAGATAATTGCAAGAATAATTTTTCACCAATCATTAATTATAAAATGTGATATATTAACAACCACTTGAGTTGCTCAAGGTAGTTCTCATCATGCTTTTTCAAATGATTCAGTGATTCTTGGAACTATAAATATCATCATAAATACAACCATGATTATAGTTAATCACAATAGAATAATTGGATAAATCATCGCTCATTTAACTTTTGATTTCAATTCTATACTTTCTAGCATATTTGACTCTAGTTCTATTAAAATATCTCACAATCTTCAAGTTTTTTCTCATACTTTTATAAGAGCAACAGTTAAATTATCAAATACTTTAGGGAATTGCGCCATAGTTTCATTTATAGCTATACCATGATCTATATTGTCTTTTATTTCAAGAGTTATAGATTTTAGATACGGATTTTTTATTTGTTTTGCTAAGATATTTAAGGCTCACTTTATATCTATTCAAGAATTTATGAATATTGATAGTTTGTTTATAAATTGCCAAACTTCTTTTTTTGAAACACTATTAAACAGAGTGATTTCTTTATTTGCAAATCACATAGATTTTCTTTGTTTTTTATACTGTTTCTTTCTTGCTTCCTCAAGTAATTTTAAGAAAGCATGGTTATTAAAGTTTCAGTACTTATCGTAAAATGTGTTTCAAATTCAAAACATTTTATTAAGTTATAGATTGTTTAAGTATTATTTTTTATATATTTCAATCTTTTGCAATTATATCTTCGGTTTCTCTAATCACTGTCATATAATCTCATTTTTTTAATAGTTCTTTTAATACATTATATTTATTTCTTACTCTTTGGCTTTTTTGTTCAATTTTGTATTTTTCTTCGTTTTCTATTGCTTTTTTTAAGTAGTGGTTTATTTTAGCATCTATATATCAGTCTTTTATAAATCTAATAGCTTCTTGTTTTAATTTTAAAATTTCTCATGTATAATAAAGAGTTTCTAAACTTTTTATTATACTTTTTATTTTTTTATCTTTTGCTATTTTTTCTACTTCTTTTTCTATATGATCTTTTGTTTTTCATACTATTTTTTTAACATCTCTTTGGCTTATTTTTCATTTTAATGTTAACTCTTTTAAATACTCAGAATTTTTATCAATAATATCTCTTTCTATATCTCTTTTGAGTAGGAGTAATGTAACATCATCAACAAAATTACTTCATCATTTAAAGTATTTTACATCGTTTAGTATATGCTCATAAATTGAGTTTAGGGGGGCTCAGGTAGAAGCTATTTGTTCAAATGCTTTTATAAGTCTGTCAATTCAATAGAAAATTCATTCTTCTGATTTTGCTTCAGCAATTCAATCACTAAAACTAAGAACTATATCTCAATTATCTAAATCTATTTCTTTTACTTTTATTTGTTCAGGATTGTTTATTATTCTTATTCAAGCAGCAAGTCATCCAGGTATAAGTTTTTCAATTTTTCTATCTTTTGCTTTATATATAAGCATAGGTTCATGCCCCATACCAACATATTTTATTTTATGTATATTTTTTTTCTCAATTTCAAAAAATATACCTGTAATAAAGTTTCTACTTTTTAAATCTTGTTTTAAACCATTATTAACTTGATATATAAGTTCTTGTAAACTTTTATTTACTGATTCATTAAATAACCTACTAAGTAATGTAATAATAAATCAAGCCCTTATTCCATGTCATGTTGCATCTCAGATAAAAAAGTTATACTTATTTTTTTCTTCATTAAATCAAAATGCATCACCAGATATTTTATCAGCTCATAATATTTTCCCATAAAAATGGTATCATATCATATTATTTTGAGATATCTCTTTTATAAGTCATTTATGTATATTTACCAGTTTTTGTGTTGCTATATCATTTTTTACTTTACTATCTTCCTCTATTAAGAGACTTATTTCATCAAGCAGTTTTTTCTTTCTTAATTTTTCTTTGAAAGTTTTATAAAAATTTATTTTATTTTTTAATTTTTTAAAAAATCAAATATTTTTTTTATTATTTTCATCAGAGTTCTCATTATCTAAATTTACGTTTTCTCATATAAGCTTCATCGCTTCAAGTTTTGCATTTTGTTTTAATTTGTCATCTTCAACTTTTTTAAATTTTTTTAAATTTTTTAATATGTATTTTTTTTCTTTGTTATAAAACTTGATAACTATTTCTTTATTTTTGTTTTCATCTAAGAATTGATTTAGTAGGTTTATAGCAGCTTCGCCTTTATTTTTACGGATAAGTATGTTTAATTCTTTTTTTATATTTGTAAATCTTACTTTAAATCTATCTTTTTCTCTTTGTTCCTCATAATTAATTTTTAATTTTTCTAACTTATTTTCTAATGCGTTTAACTCTTGTACTTTTTCTTCATAAATCTTATTTTGTCTATTTTTTTCTTTTCATATAAGTAGTTCATCATCTTGAGTATTTAAATTTTCTATTAGTTCATTATATCATCTCAACTCTTTTTCTTTTATTTCTTCAATTGCATCTTTTGCTTTTTCCCAATCATAAGTAGCCATAAAAAACTTAATCATTTTTATGGCTTGTTTATATCAATTTACTTTTTCTAAATTTTTCTCTTTGTTTTTAAATAGGGAAAACATTTATAATAGTTATTAGGTTGTAGATTGTAGGTTGTAGGTAAATATTACTGTAACCTAAGAGCAAAGCGTCCTAACGCCTTATGCTTATATTAATTTAAGGGCTTCTTCTATAGTTGTTTCTCAGATTAGAGCTTTTAGAAGTCAATCTTGTACGATTGTAACCATTCCATGTTTTACTGCTTCATCTTGCATCTCATTAGCTGAGGCTTTTTCAAGTATCATTGGTTCAAGATAATCTTCAACTATTAGAACTTCATGTACTCATAATCTTCATTTATATCCTGTTCAGCTACATACTTCACATCATTTTCAGTGATAAAAGACTAAATTTTCTAAGCTATCTTTATCTAAAATTGGTTCAAGTATTTTTTTAGCCTTTTTAAGTTCTACTTCTTTTGGCGTATATATTTCTTTACAGTTACTACAAATTCTTTTTCACAGTCTCTGAGATATTACCATTTTCATAGCTGAAGCTATTAAAAATGTTTCTACTCACATGTTTACAAGTCTTTGAATTGTACTAGTTGCAGAGTTTGTATGTATTGTAGATAGCACTAAGTGTCATGTAAGAGCTGCTTCTACTGCAAGTACAGCTGTTTCTTTATCTCTTATTTCTCATACCATTATTATATCAGGATCTTGTCTAAGGAGAGTTCTTAATCAAGTAGCAAATGTATACCCAATTTCTGGTTTTACTTGAGACTGGTTAACAAATTCTATATCATATTCAACTGGATCTTCTAAAGTAGATATATTGTATTCTAAAGGGTTAAATGATTTTAATATTCAAAATAAAGTTGTAGATTTTCATGATCAAGTTGGACCAGAAATGAGAATTATACCGTACTTACTTTTTAAAGCTTCTCTAACTTTTTCTAGATTTACTTCAATCAATCATAATGCTTCTAGATTAGTTAAACTTGCATCTTGTTTCAATATTCTCATTACTACTTTTTCACCGTACTTAGTTGGAAGAGTAGATACACGAATATCTATATTTTTCTTTTCTTTTTCATAAACATAAACTATTTTTCAATCTTGAGGTTTTTTATTCTCATCAATTTTAACTTTTGATAATACTTTTAGTCTAGTTACTATAGCGCTTGTATTTCTAGCTCATATTTTATCATATAAAAAGAAATCACCATCTTTACGAAACCTAACCAAGATAAAATGTTCAGTTGGTTCTATATGGATATCTGAAATTCAAATTTCAACAGCATTTCTAAATGTCTCATTTATATACGAAACAACATCTCAAATATCTTCTTTTGTTTCTAATTGATCTATTTTATTTATCTCTTTTAAGGTAAAATCTGACATTTTTAATTTGTTTATAAATTATTTAATTAATAATAACATATTTTATAACAAAAATAAAAAAAAACCTCTTTACAAGATTAAAATATATATTATAAAATAAATCCCTATCAAGGGATTTATTTATTTCTTAAATAATCAGTTAATTTTTCTATTTTTAGTTTTTCGATTATTTTTGGTAGTTCTGTTTCAAACTCTGCTTTTGAATAGTAGATTTTTCAATTGTAATTTATGGTTTCTTGTCAGTTTATAATCTCACTTTTATAATTTATATTTATTCATCATTTTATTACATTACTTGGGATTACTATAACTTCATTTTTTATAGGTGTTTCTTCAACTTTAATAGGTTTTTCAATATCTGATTTAGGTTCTTTAAATATTTCTAGTATACTAGTTTTGTAATTTTCTATTGAGTGTATTTCAGGGTTAATTATAAAAAGAGATCAAATTCATATTGAAGATATAAGCACTAATAATACTACAAGTCATATTCTTGTTTTTGGAATATTTTTTAATTTTTTTATTCCATCAATAATAGTTTCTTTGTTTTTTACAAAATCAGATTTATATTGAGAAAATATTTCTTTATTTGCTTCTTTATCATTAGTTTTTACATTTTCAGTTTTTTCTTCTTCACTTTTTGATGCTTCTACTTTTTTTATTAAATCACTTGTGTTATCAAGTGATTTAATTCACATTAAATTGATTTTTGTTGATTTTAATGGGCTTTTTTCATTTTTTTCTTCATTTATAGATTCTTGAAGTTCAGGTTTTATTTCCTGTTTTTCAATAGTTACTTCTTTTTCTATAGAAGCTTCTATTTTATTATCTTTAGTTTCTTCTTCTAATGCTTCACTAGTAATAGCTTGAGAAGTAGGTATTTCCTTTTCTGTAAAATTTTTATTATCTCATTTCGGATTGTAGCTGTTTTTTAAAGCTTTTAAATCTATTTTTATTCCTGACATACTTTTAAAATTAAAATATATTTTATTTATACTTTTAATTTTACTATACTTTAATTTTTATGTCAAAAATATGAAAAGTTTATAATTTTTGATATTTTACAAAGTACATCATGTATTCACTAATTCTCATGTGTCAGTTACGATTTGATATTCAAAAGAAGTAGCGGATAAAGGAAGTATTAATTTTCAAGCTTCTACTATCTCAACACAATTTCTATAATCACTATTTGGCCAAAAGTTACTATTAGATTCAGCTTCTAAAAGTAATAAATCAAAGCTAGTATCATCACTCTTGGGAGAATAAGGTTCTTCAAAAGTATACACTAAATTGTGAGATTGGTTATTAAATACAAATAATTTTCTTGCTAAATCTCCCTCTGTGGTTCACTCTTTTATTTCTAAGTTGTTTCATGTTGGAGTGTTTGCCGCAAACATAATTGTAGGTAATATATTCTTTGATACAGATTTGTAATTTCATTCAAGTAATGCTATGTTTTTTTCTTCATTTTCTAAAGAGGAAGCTATCTGAAATTCTTGTTTATTTTTAGTTGTAGCATAAGTATAATATCATTTTGTTTTAGGATCACTTGGTAATCTTTCAAGTGAATCAAGACGTACATTAGTATTTAACTCTCATTGATAAGCCACAGTAGTTCAACTATATGTTATATTAAAATAATCTCAAGGTAGAGCATAATATCATCTTTTTTGTTTATATATTTTAAGTGAAGAAGATACTTGGGATATATCTGATTTTCTCTGAGAATCTCTTGAATCTCAAAGATATGAGATATAAGAAGAAAATCAGATTCCTCATAATATAGTCATTATAGTTACAACTATTATAAGTTCAACAAAAGTAAAGGCTTTATTTGAGTATTTCATAATTTTAATTAGTTAATTAATAAATTAATTTGGATTGTACTTTTTTATGGTAGTATTTACTATATTATACTCTATATCTTCACTTCATCATAACCATTTTTCTGCAAAATACTCCTTTATTCACTTAATTTCTGTTGGAGATAAAACATTATTCCAAGAGATTATTTCTCATATAGCTCAATCAAAATAAGCTGTATTTATTGTTGAATAACTTGGAAAAGCTTGTCTAGTATTAGAATTTATTCATCATAGTCAAATAGTTGTATGAGATGACTGGGCATCCACATGATCTAGAGTACCAACAAGTATTCAATTTAAATATATTTGTAAAGTATTTTCATTATCATTAATATTAGAACTATTTTGAGTAAATACAACAAAGTAAACACTATCTGGTATTATCTCTCATAATGGTAAAAATTTATTTTGATGTCAAGAATCCCAATTATTATTATACGCTCAAGCATATAATATACTGTTTGATATCATTATATTATATCAGTTGTTTGCATCTCATTGTTCATAAATTACTTGAGTAGTATTTACATCAAAACCTGTTTTAAAAACTATAGCAAAACTTTTTTTATTAAAACTAGCAGTATTTATTAAAGAGGTATCATTAATAATTAATTTATCATTGCTTCAATCAAAAATTATTCATGGATGTCAATTTATAATATTTTCTTTATAGAGTGGCTGCTCAGTTAAATTACTTTGATATGAATTTAATGAATTTCATGATTGGTCATACCAAATTGAGACAGTATTGTTGTCATTTAATGTACTTCAAGGATTTTGTGCATCAAATCTAAAAACTAAGTTATTTATTTCCTCCGGATTTATTTTATGCCTCAATATATCAAACTTTTTTGTATATGATCTGGTAAAAGTTTTTCATATATTTTGTTCTGGATCTACTTTTTCTCACAAGTAATTTATATACTTATATGATTCATTTGTAGCTCAAGTTAATACTTCATAAGTTTTTGTTGTTTCATTTTTATATATGTAAAATTCTTCATTTTCTTGTATAGTAGATAGATCAAGTTTTTTAATTATACTGTTAGAGTTTAGTTCTAGTATATACTTTTTGATTTCTGTTTCAAAATTAAGTGAAATTGTATTTTCAAAACTTAGCATACTCATAACACCTATTAATATAAATGAAAGTATAAGAATCGCTATAATAATTGCTATAAGACTTTCAGCTTTTTTTTGTTTTTTCATTTACAAATACTTTATTATTAATATAATTTTTTGTAATTATTTTTATTATATTTAATTTGAAAAAATAGTGAAATTTAATAAAAACATTTTTTGAATGACATTGGTTGAGCTTATAGTTTCAATAACATTATCTGTTATAATTATGTTTATAGTTTTTCAATTTGTATCAGATTGATTAAAAAGTATGATGCAATCAAATATAAGAACTCAAACACTAGATGAGTCTTTTATATTTAGAGATAAATTATTTAGGTATTTTAGATGATGATATACAAATGCTGAGATTATTTCAACTTGAACAGTAAATGATGTACTACTTTTAACAGATGATGATTTATCTGAAGGAATAGTATTTTGAGTTGTAAATAGGAATACTATGATGTTAGAGAAGGATTATATTTATGGAGACAATGTAATATGATATAGAGAGTTAAGTTCTGTTGAACTATCCAATACTTTATCTGATAATTCATATGTTTATACATTGAATTTTTTTAATGATAAATTATTTACTAAAATGAGAATTAAAGATTTTAATGCTACTCTGTATAATGATTGAGAATTGATAAATATATATCTATCAGTGATTTTACGCTGAGATACTGCAAATTTCTGAGATAGTTTTACTTGATGATTTTTAAGTGAATATGATATTTTAGATTTTAACTTAGACTTTTAGTTATGTTTTTAAGAAAAAATAAAAATGCTTCTACATTTATTTATATTTTATTGCTTATAAATATAGCTATTATGATGTGAGTAATAGTTTATAATAATGCAGTTATTTTAAGTAATAATATAAATATATGAAAAAACTCAGAACAAGTTTTTTTAAATATTTATAATAAAGCAAATATAAATATAGAAAGTGTTAGAAAATATAATTGAAATTGAAATTGATATATAGATGTTATATCTTGTCCAACTAATGTAACCATGAGTTGAACTTATGATACTTGATCTTTAATGCAAACTTGAATTTCTACAGAAATGGTTTATGTAGATGGTAGTATATTTTGTAGAGGATATTATAATTTAGATGAATTTAGGATTTTTTATAACTCTAATTTTTCTGATTTTGTAAAAGCTTATTATGATTGGTGAGAAGGAACTGATATAGTTGATTTAAAAAGTCCTTTAAAAGTAAATACTTGAAATCTATTAGAAGAAAGTTGAGTAACTATAAAATCATCTTTATTTGAAAGTTGATTTGGTCCTGAAAATTCTGCTGATAATGATCCATTAACAGAATTTGTTTCTATATCAATGAAAAGCGCATATATAGAATTTAAACTAGCTAATTCTTACAATATATGAAAAATTATAATTGAAAAAGACTCAAACACCTCTAGTGCTTATTGGAATGCGTGATCTATTTCATTTTTTAATTCCTCTTATATAGAGCTACCAAATACAAAAATACATTTAGCATGAATGAGACAAAAAGATTATTATGAGGTTGATTTATGAAATTCAGCATTACTTAATAGTGTACAATATATTAGAATTGAATCAACTTCAGCATTGAGAATATTAGATTTAAGGGATGTGTATGTATACAAACAAATAGTAACTGATTTTGGATGACTTTCTATGGTTGTGAATTCTCCTAGTGATTATATACGGGAGTGAATTAGAACATTTAATGATCCTGATTTAACTTTAATTAGTTTTGATGCAAATTGAGTTTGATGATGAGATAGTATAGATGATAATTTTAATAGTGATGATTATAAAGTTACTTCTAATCCAGATAATGATACATATTATTTTACATGATTTCAAGATGATGATGTAGTTCCAAGGCTTACATTTTTCTGAAGTATAGAAGCTTCTGATAGTTATTATAATGTTTTTTGGAATAATTATAAGACAAATAATTTTGTATCTAATAATACAAATAATAACGATTCAATAAATGTTAAAATATGAGATGTTGAAAGTGCTTATATGTACTTCGATTTATTTAGTGATTCAGATATAATATATGATTTAAAAATTATTGAATTTGATAGAGATAAATATAAAGATGAATTTACTTTATTACCAATACACTCGTATGAGTGAATAAACTTATCATGAGAATTTTGATATATAGAGGAAAATAATTGAGTATTAAGTCTGTCTCCAGTAAAAACTTGAGATGAATTTGTTTTTGATTTTAAGAATAATGATTATGCTATATTTTTGCTAAATAAATGACAATCAAATTTATCTTATAGATTAAATTCAGAAACATCTACTTGAACTCAAATTTATATAAATCCTATAGATGATTCGGGTACTGGAAGTATAAAAACTTTATCAAATCATATAATTATAGGTTGAGAAAGAAACTTTATATGAGAAAATTTTACAATTGTTTGAGCTAAATAGCAATTCTTCTTTACTTTTTAAAAAAATGTGTAAAATACAAATTACTATTTATTAATTTTGATTTTTTAAAATGGATCCCTCACTCATAATTTTATTTATTATACTATTTTGTCTTTCAGCATTTTTTTCATGAACTGAGCTTGCTTTAATGAGTTTAGCTGAACATAAAGTAGAATCTTTAGTTAAAGAAGGTAAATTTTGATCAAAAGCCTTAAAACAAATAAAACAAAATAGCGATAAATTACTTATTACTATTTTGATATGAAATAATTTAGTTAATGTTTACACGGCTGCACTTGCTACTTCTATAGCAATTTCACTTGCAGAAGCTTCTTGATTACCTCAAGCTTCAGCTATAGGTATAGCAACTTGAGTAACTACATTTTTACTTTTACTTTTTTGAGAGATTATACCTAAAAGTGTAGCTATTAAAAATGCAGCAAGAATTGCTTTATTTGTAGCACCTCTTTATAAAATACTACTTGTATTACTATATCCAATAATTCTTGTAATAGAGCTTATTATAAAAATATTTACACCTAAATGAACTAGTGTAAAGATGACAGAAGAAGAGATAGAGAGTTTTATAGATATGTGAAGAGAGCATGGTAGTTTAGAGGAAGATAAGCATGAAAGGATAAAAAATATTTTAGAACTTGATGATACTATAGTAGAAGAAATAATGGTACCAAGAGTTAAAATAGAAGCCTTATCTTCTAATACGACAATTAAAGATGCTTTAGAGTATTATTTAACTCATACTCATAGTAGAATTCCTATATATAATGAAACAATTGATAATATTGATTATTTTATGACTGCTAGAGATTTAGTAGCTCAAGTTAAACTTTGAAACTTAGACAAAAAACTTTCTGATTTAAAACTTAAAAAAGTTATGAAAATTCCTCTTAATCAATCAGTTTTAACTTTATTTGAAAGTCTACAAAAGGCTCACAAAGTTATGGCTATAGTTATTGATGAGTATGGTTGAGTATCTTGAATAGTTACTATGGAGGATATAATGGAAGAAGTTTTTGGAGAGATAAGAGACGAAACTGATAAAGAAATTGATGAAATTGTAGAAGTATGAAATGATACATTGATTTGTCAGCCAGATGTTTTAATTGAAGATGTATTAGATATGTTTGATTTAGATTTACCTCATATATGACTAGATGAAAGAGAATTTGATTGAGAAACACTAAGTTATGTTATTACTCATGTTGTTGAGTGATTTCCAAGTAATGGAGAAATAATAACATTTGATATACAAGATTGTGAAGAGTTAGATTTTGATAAGTTAGAATTTAAAGTTTTAGAAATAAAAGATCATAAATTGTGAAGTATAGAAGTTAGAAAAATTAAAAACAAATAAAAAATGAGCTACTTAAGTAGCTCATTTTTTATTTGTTTTCTTATATCATTATCATGAAATTTAAGCAAATCATCATTTAATATAACCCCATAAGGTCTTCATAATCTATCATAGTGTTTAAGAGTTTTTGGTAAAAATATTATTTTTAAAAGTTTATCAAAAAATCCTAATATACTTATATTTATACGTTTAATAGGGAAGTAAGAGACTATATTTTTGGTACTCCAGAGCATACTCTCTTGGCTAAAGCCAATTCACCTTGTAGTTTGCATATTTTTTGTTTTTATTTTGTATTTTTATTATTTTAGCATAGTTTTAAAAATAAAACAAAAATAATCTCAAGATGAGATTATTTTTTAATTTTTATAAACTTCTTATTATTTTCGATTATGTCTTTGTATTCTGAAAAATCTGCCCAACTTGAGTTTTGTTTTATAAAATTATTATATGTATTATCATAATCTAAAATTGGTTTAAAGTATACTATCCAAAAATACAAGTATATATCATCTTTTATTTTCCAGCTTCTAAAGTTTATTCAATCAGTAGTTGCAAAAAAACTTAAACAAAATCTTGTAGCATGTTTTGTAGCTGTTTTTCTAACTCAAAGTACTTGGAAAATAAGAGTAATTAAAATCCTATTAAACCACATACTATGGGGACTTGTAACTATAAAAAGATCTATATCTGACTCCTTACTGGCACAGTTCATAGCTATAGAGTTTCAGATTCAAACCATCTTAAGTCATGGAATCCAATCAATAAATTTCAAATATTTTTCAGTCTTTTTAAAAAACTCCTTTTCTGTTTTAGTAGGGTATTTTTTTATTCAAAAATATTTTATAAATTTTTCATGTTCTTTTTGTGAAAATTTTTGCATACTTTTAAAATATAATTACAAACTCTCCCTTTAGTTTTCAGGGAGTTTTTTCATAATACTCTTTTATTTCAGCTACAGTTCATCTTTTAAATTCTTCAAATTTCTTTGTTAGCTCTCTAGCAACTACTATTTGATGCTCAGATCAAAAGTATTTTTCTAAATCATATAAAGTTTTTAATAATCTATGTACAGACTCATATATAACAACTGTTTCTGATTTATTTTCTGAAAGTCTAGTAAGTAAGGTTTGTCTTCATTTTTTTACTGGTAAAAATCATAAGTATAAAAAATGATTCATTTGCATACCAGATCACATCAAAGCTGTAGTAAAAGCTGTTACTCAAGGAATTGGTACAACTTCTATTCAGTTTATAATAGCTTCTTTTATAAGTACATAACCTGGATCACTTATTCCTGGAGTTCAGGCATCACTTATAAGAGCTATATTTTGTCAGGCTTTTAATTGTTCTATTATTTTATCTACTTTTGTAACTCAAGAGTGAGAGTGAAAACTTATCAGAGGTTTTTTGATTCCATAATGATTAAGCAGGGTAGAACTGGTTCTTGTGTCTTCGCAAGCAATACCATCAACACTCTCTAGAGTTTTTACAGCTCTATAAGTAATATCATCCAGATTTCAAATAGGTGTAGCAACTATGTATAGCATTTTTTTTAATTATTTATAAATTTTCATTTACTTCTCCCTTTATCAAAAGGGAGTACCTCGAAATGTAATGGAGAGGGGAGGGATTCTTTTCTAATAATCTATTTCTTGAGTTTTTAATAACATATAGATTAAACTATCTATGTTTTTAAATTCTCAAGTTATTAGCTCTCTTGCTTTTTTTGTTTCATCAAAACTTATATTTCATGTATGTCTTTTTTTTCAAAAGATTTCACTACTTACTATTTCTTCAAATACTTTTAGAAATTTATCATCTAAAAGTACATCCTTTAGATAAGTATATTTTTCTAGGTAATTTTTAAACGTTTTACCATAATCGTATAATATATCATTGTTTTTTATAAGTATAAGTATATGAAACAATCTACCAATACTTAATATATAATTTTTATTAACTACCATATGTAGAGTTTTTTCTAGTGGATCATTTTTTCTAAGTATAGTCTGATTTTGTTTTTTTGAAAATTTTCTAAATCATTTTATGATAACTGATTCTATTATAACATCTATTGCTTTATGATACGAACTGATAACAGAAAATCAATCAAAGCTTGGATTTTGTCTAAAATTATAATAATTTATCTCGCCAGAGATTATATTATCAATAACTCAGACAGGAGTATTCATAAGAATAAATTCTCAGAAAAATTTATTAATTTGGGTTGTTATTATATCTTCTATATTTTCTTGCATAAATGATTCTTTAACTCATGATGTCATCTTATTTATTTTTTTCTTACTTATTTTTTTTACTTCTTCTTTAATACTCTTTTGCATCCAAGATTCTGCAATTAGAAGTTTTTGTTTTAATATTTTTATTTCTTGTTTTAGTTTTTCTATTTCTGTCATTTTATTTTATAAGTTATAATGATCAAATTCTATACTCTATCTCTTTACTTACAAAAGCTTTATCTCTACCGTATTTTAAGCGAGACAATTCTATGTAAGCTTTTGCTATCTTATCATCACCAGTTTCAAGATATGGGTTTACGGGTATAAGAGAAAAAGGAATAGTAGGTTGGTTATCTACTGAAAGTTTTATTGTAGCTTTAAATTTGTCCATATTTACTAAATCTTGATCAGAAAAAGTTGGAGCATAATACTTAGCCATAAACTCTCAGTCTTCTGGTCAGATTTTATAACTTACAACAGTTCATACGTTACCAAATATAGCATTTTTTAAGTTTAGACTTGATTTAGTAAGAGCATCTGATTGTTCTAATTGTCAAAGATATTGATGTGCAATATTTAATCATAATCTATACTTTCTAGCTTCTGATAATATAGATTCTATACTATCTGTAACATAATTTTGAAATTCATCTATGTACAAGTAAAAATCGGTTCTTTCTTCTTTTGGTATTTTATCTCTTCTCATGGCTGCCATTTGTATCTTAGATACAAGCATCATACCAAGTAGTTTTGAGTTTAGATCACCAAGTCTTCATTTACTTAGATTTACTAAAAGTATTTTTTTGTTTTGCATGATATCAAGTATATCAAAACTTGATTTAGTTTGTCAGATGATATTTCTCATCATCTTGTTTGTGATAAATTGTCCAAATTTAGCAGCAAAGTAGGGAATGATTTCAGCCTTTTCTCTATCTCACATAGACGCATAAGTTTTCTCCCACCAGTTTTTTACTATAGGATTTTTTACATGTCTTACATGATCTTTTTGGAAATCCACATCTGTAAATAGTCTAACAACATCAGTTATAGCTCATCCTCCTGGATAATCCATCAAAGTTAAAACAGCATTTCTAAAGTAATCTTGTATACGTGGACCAAATATCTCATTACCAAATAATTTAATCATTATATTTAGTGCATCCATTGCAACCAGCTCTTTCTCTTCTTCTGTTTCTGCTTCAAGTAGGTTTAATCACATAGGTCTATCTAAATCAGATGGATCAAAGTAGATCACATCATCAGCTCTTTCTCTTGGTATAAAGGGAAGTAGATCTCTTGCTAAATCTCCATGAGGATCTATTACGCAAACTCATTCACCATTAGCAAAATCTTGTCTAGCCATAACTTGCAAGATACTAGACTTACCGGTACCTGTTTGTCAGATTACATAAAAGTGTCTAAATCTATCTTCTGTTTTTATTCTGATTTCCTTTTTTTGTCCTCTATATGAGTTATATCATAGAAGTAATCATTCTTTTGGTATGTTACTTGGAGCTTTTACTATTTTAAAATTTTGCCATTTTATTTCTGGAGTTTTATTGTATCTTATATGAGGAAAATGAAATAGAGAAGCTAACTCTTCAGTATTTAAAATCATACGTTTAAGCCGAAAAGGTTTTTTAAAATACCTATAAATATAGTTTTTTATAAGTCTGTTTTTATTGTGCCTTAGAGTTGCTCAAAACTTATTAAAATCAGGATATGAAAACTGAGTAAAAGTAGAAAGTATATTTTTCATTTCAGCTTCTACCATATTTTTATCATTTCAAGTTGCGACAATTCTGATAATTGTCTCAAATCAAGTTTTATCTCATTTTTCATCTACTGTTTTTGCTCTCTCTTGAGTTAAAGCAGAAGTATTACTATCATCATTTTGTGATTTATTTTCTTCGTTACTTGTAAATAGAGTTCCAAATAAAGCTATAATAATTTTAAATGGATTAAGTGTAAAAGTAGGTGATTTTCATTTCATAAGTTTAGTACTTGCTTTTGCACAGTTTCATTGCCAATCATCATCAATTGGTTTAAGAAGTATTTGGATTGCAGCTGACTCATCCTCCTCAAGTTTTGAAAAAGCATTAGATATGTTATTTATAGGGTCTGATTCAAGTTTTTGATATGTTTTAATAGGGAAAAAATATGGTTTTAAAGTATTTAGATAAGTTGATTCTATGTATTTTCTATCTTTAAAAATATTTACTTCTGTAGTTTCTTCTACTATAGCATCAGGATAAAATCAGTTTATTTGTTTTTCAATTAAGTTTTTATAATTTTTTGGTACTACAACATAAAAAAGAATCTCATCTTTGTGTGATATATATTCAAAGCTAAGTAAATCTTGACCTAAAATCTTTTTTAATATTTTTCCTGAATATATGCTTTTTAGAGATGAAAATAGTTGCTCCATCAAAGATATCATCTCTTTAAAATCTTTTGTTGTTTCCTTTCTTTCATCCAAATCACTATCTTTTTTTGGTAATGTTATACGCAAAAAAGTAAGCTTTAAAGTGCGTTTAAAATCTTCCTTTCTCCTTATGATTGTAACTATTGTAAACCAAGTAGTTACAGATGCTATTATAAGTAAAGATATAGTTATAAAGTTATCCATTAATTTAAATATTAATATTTATTTATTTTATTATATCACAAATACAAAAAAAATAAAAGATTTTTAGTTGTAAAAAAGCTAAAAAGAAGTATAAAATTATAAACTATTATAATTAAGGTATTAAAATTTTATGTCAAAGATAATTTTACTTGACTCAATCCGTAGTATGCAAAATGTTTGAGCTATTTTTAGAAATGCTGACTGAGCATGATTTGAGAAAGTTATTTTAACTGGATATTGTCCTTATCCACCGAGATCAGATATAAGTAAAACAGCTCTTTGAGCACAAACTTGGATAGATTGGGAGTATTTTTATGACCCAGTAACAATTATAAAAAACTTAAAAGAAGAAGGATACAAGATTTATAGTGTAGAACTAGATGAAAAAAGTATAGATTATAGAGAACTTTTTAAAGAAAATAAAGAAAAGGTATGTCTTATCATGTGAAATGAGATTTCATGAGTTAGTAAAAAACTTTTGGATTTGTCAGATAAAATTGTTATAATACCGATGAGATGAAAAAAAGAATCATTGAATGTGTCAGTTGCTGCTTGAATTGTTATGTACTCAATTAATTAACAATTAACAATTAATATGAATAATTTTTGTAATTATAAAAAAATAGTAAAATTTCTTATATTTTATATTTTGTATTTTGTATTTTATACTTCTTGAACTTTTGCATCAAGTGTTACAGTAGAACAAGTTTTTTCAGATATTGATAAAAGTTATAAATATTATAATGAACTTCAAGTTCTATATGATAAAGGTATTATTTTACCTGATGAAAATTGAGAATTGAATCCTAAAAAATTATTATCAAGGCAAGAGTTTGTAGCTATTGCCTCTGAATCTACGTGTAAAAAGTGTATAAAACCAAATACAGAACTTGAATTTATACAAAAATATGATACTGAACCATTTTTTGATGTGCATAAAAATAATAAATATTTTTATTGTATCGCAAATGCAAAAGAAAGTAATTTTGTACAAGGATATAATATATGAGAAGCTTGTGATGATGGTACACAAAAACAATGAGAAATACCATTTTGTATAAATAACAACATTACACTAGAGGAAGCTTTGGCTGTAATACTAAGGATGTCTTGAATTTTAACAGCTTCTGAGGCTGAGGATTTTAGGCAGAGGATTAGGTCTTGAGAAAATTTTCCAGATCTAGCATTTGATGTAAAAGCTAGAAATGAAGATGGAAGTGTATATAGTTTTTATCCTGATTTTTTTAGAGCACTAAATTATGAAGTGATAGAATATGATACTTATTGAGATTTAATTAAGTATAGTTTATTAGAAAAAAGTTGAGATTATTTAAGACCTAATAAGTTTATAAGTAAAGAAGAGTTTTTAAGGATAGCTTACCTAACATTGAAGGCAAATACATGTACACAAAAAAACGAAAATGATTTATCTTTAGCTATAAATGTATACAATAAGGAATGTAGTGAAAATACTAAAAATTGCAATAGTAATATAAATCCTAATGAAGATACATATGATTTTGGATCTATGATTTGATGAGTATGTGAGGAGTGAGTTGAGAATCCAAGTTGATATATATGGAGATTTTATAATGAAGATACTTGAGAAGAAATAATAAAGTATTGAAAATATATAGACTCTCATACATTTACAACTGATGGCAAATGGATTATATTTCTTAGAGTTATAGATAAATGTTGAAATACTAAGGAAGTTAGTGTAACTCTAAATATAAATGTAAAAAATAAATTAAGTTGTTTAATAAATATAGATAAGAATGAGTGAGATTCGCCTCTTAATATAAAATTTTCTTGACTTGTTTCGTGATGAGTACCTCCATATTTTTACAACTGGAATTTTAGTGATTGATGAGTAGTGTGAGTAAATAAAAATGAACAAAGAGTTTTTACCCAAAGAGGTGTATATAATGTTTCTTTATCTATTACAGATAGTAGTAATAATAAATTATATTGTGATAGTTCAGTAAATATAAAAGTTAATGAGTCACTTAATTGTGATATAGACAGTGATAATGATTTTGTAAATGATTGTATTGATAAGTGTCCATTAGTTAAATGAGAAGCAACTAATAGTTGATGTCCTATTTTTGAAAAAACTTGTACTAGTAAATGTGGTGAATGATATATATGTACAGATAATTGATTTTGTATTCCAGATCAATATTGACCAAATTTATCAACATGTTTATCTAGTCAAATAAATACTTGATATATATATGCAAATTCTCTAAACCAGGAGTGTTTACAATGCCCTTGTACAAATGCATTAGATTTTTCTAGTGTTATAAGAACTTGTGATATACTTTTCCCGGCTATTGTTTCTCCAGATGGTAGAAATATTTATGGTAAGTGAGATTTATATGAGGTGAAATAAAAAAAATCCCTGTGTATATATACAGGGATTTTTTTATTTCCAGTTTTCTCTTTGACTATCATAGTAAAAGATTGGTATAACTATTAAAGTTAGTATTGAACTAAGTAAAAGTCACCATATTATTGACCATGCAAGTCAACTCCATACAGGATCTCATACTATAGTTGCTGCTCAGAAAACAGTTGTTAGGGAAGTAAGTATTATTGGAGCAAATCTAACATATCCTGCTTTTAGTAAAGCTTCTTCAATTGTTATTCAATTTACCTTTAATATGTTTAAATAATCTATAAGTATTATTGCATTTCATACTACTATTCAACCTAGTGCTATAATTCATATCATAGAGGTAGCTGAAAAATATTCATTTTGTACTAAGTATAAAAGTGTAAAACCAGGAAATACTCAAAAGAAACTTAATAAAAATGTAATCATTATTATTCATGCTATACTAAATGAGGCAAATTGTCATACAAGCAAGAAATAAATTGCAAGTAAACTTATACCCATAGCTATTCATAAATCTCTAAAAGTATCCATTGTAAGTTCCCATTCTCATCACCATTCTAGGGTATAACTTTTTCAATCATTTAATCATATATATTTTATTTCATATGGTGACCATCAAATTACTTTATAATCATCTCCCAAAAACTCTTCATCCATTAAAATACCAAATAGTTTTATAACTGGATAAATAAGAGAATTATCTCACATCTCACCATATATATAAGTTGTAGCACTTCTTTTATCTGTATTTATTTCTGGAGATACAAAACTATAATTTATATTTGCTATTGAGCTTAAAGGGATTTTTTGTCAAAGTTTATTAGTAAAGTTTATATTACCAATACTATTTATATTATTTTTATTTCATTCATTTACTCAAAGTACAATATTACTTGTTTCATAAGAATTATTATTACTGATTGTATCTATATCTACACTATTTAATATTATAGCAAGAGTATGTGAAACTTGTTGTGTAGTTAATCAGGCTCTACTTAATGATTCATGATCTATATCAATGCTTAATTTTTTATAGGTTGTAGAATTAGAACTTCATATATCTACTATACCTTGTTTTTGAGCAATTTGTCTTATTTCGTTTTCTATTTTTTGTGCAAATATAGCTTCATTTTCTTTTGTAGTATCAGTTTTTATTTTTGCTAAAAATGTAGCTCTAACTGGTGGTCCAGGAGGATCCTCAAGTAGCCTTAATTGTAAATCAGGATATTTTTTCAGTAAATAATCTCTTAAATATGGTCTTAGTTCTATTACAAATTTCTCAGATTTTATTCTAGAATCTCATGTTTGTTCTTCATATATATTTGGATGTACTAAGTTTATTCTAGCAGATATTTGATTTTCTCAACTTCTATTTAGTCATCATCTAAACAGGTTTGCAAAATCTCACATAAATGCCTGTCAACTTGTTATATTTATAGAATCAACAATTTGTAAATTCTTTGGTATATTTTTAGAATTATTAAAGAAATTAATTAAATCGTTTTCTATCAATCATAGTTCCTCTATATTTTTTCACCTTGGTGCATCAATCCATAAGTATATTTGATCTTGATTTGATTTAGGAAGCATTCTTGCTTTAAATATTCAAGCATATATAGGTGCAATAATAATAACAAATAATGTTATCCAAAAAACAGTTTTAAATAATTTTCTTTTTTTAGTTGAGTTTGGATTATTATTTATAAATATCCTCATAAGTTTAAGATATTTTCTTCTTAGTTTCAGAGGTGATTCTTTTTCTTTTTCATGATTAACTTTATCTTGCTCACTTATGTCTTTTGCTCATAAAAATGATAACCAAGGATTTACGGTAAACGCAATAGCAATTGAAATAAGAAGTGCCCGTATTGCAAATTTTGGAATTGGTCACATATATTCTCACATCATCCCACCAACAGCAAACATAGCTCAGAATGCTAGTAGTCTTGATAGAGTTGAAAGAATAACTCATACTCAAACTTCTTGAACACCATTTAGTACAGATTCAAGTTTCGATTTTCCTGTTTTTACTCTTTCTTTTAAGTGTCTTGATATATTTTCCACTACAACTGTAGAGTTATCAACAAGCATTCATAAAACAAGTATAAGTGCAAAAAGTGTAATTCTATTTATATTTTCTCAAAATAAGAGAGCAAGTAAAAATACTAAACCTAATGTTAAAGGAATAGAAATTGCTGTGTTAAATGCATCTTTAAATCATAAATATATTGCAAGTACTATAAATACAATAATCACAGATTGAACTAAGTTTATAAGAAGCATATTTGTAGCATTTTTTGCTGTTTCTCATTCATTCTGAATTATGTTTATCTCAACATTTCATGGTAACTCTTTTTTTATTTTATCTACTTTATTTTCAACTTCATCAGTTACAAATACTGCATTGGTTCAAATAGCTTTTCCGATTCCTAGAAAAACTGTATTTTTTGTAGCTTCTCAGATTTTTGTATAAGTACTTGTTTTATTTATTCTTTTTATTCAATATCTTATATCTGCTATATCTCTTAAGTACAAAGCTTGTGTTCAGATATTAGATATTATAATACTTCATAAACTTTCTATAGAATTAGTTTTTCAATTTATCTGTACAGATATTCTGTCATTTAAAGTTGTATTAATGTTTCATACTGGTAGATCTATATTGTTCTTTTTTAATACATCATAAACTTCCATAATATCCATATTTTTTGCCTCTATTTTTGCTAAATCTAATTCTATAATTAAGTCTTGTACATATCATCAAACTATATCTAGCGTTGTAACATTTTCTATAGTTTTTATTTTTTCTTTTAGTATATTCGCTATTTGTCTAAGATATATATATTGTTCTTCTTCTGATATATCTTCTCACTTATAACTTATAGCAAATGTAATTTGAGGAAGTTCATCTGGATCTATTGTTTTTACAATCGGTGTACTAACTCAAATGGGTTTAAGTTCTAGATTTTCATTTAACTTTTGATTTAACCTAATTTTAGCTTTTTCCTTATCTACTCAAACTTGAAATTTTACCATAACTGCTCAATAATTGTCTCAAACAATTCAGTATACCTCATCAATTCACTCAAGTTCCATTATCTTGTTTTCTAGAGGAGAAACTATTAAGTTAGATGTTTCATTTGCCTCTAATCAAGGTGCTTCAACTATAACTTGAAAAGCAGGTACTATAATAGTAGGGTTATACTGTTTAGGTATAATTAGGTAACTTCATATTCAAGAGATGATGGTAATCAAGACTAAAACAAAGGTTAGTTTTGAATTTTCTATAAAAAATTTTGCTATTTTGCTAAACATAATTATTTATTATTAATTATACTAAACTAAGTCAACAAATATATTTCTACGAATATATTTGCGTCTTAGTTTAATTCTTCTCAGTCATATATGTTTTCTTTTCCTTGGGTAATTATAATTTCTCATGCTTCAAGTCATGTAACTTTTGCAAGAGTTTCGTTTTGTTCCAATATTTTTATATTTTTAAATATAGCTTTTCAGTTTTTAAGTACATAAACTCAAGGTAACATATATTTTTGTAGTATTGCTTCTATCGGTATAATTATTGAATTAGTATCCGATAAATCTAAGTTTTCAAAATAAACTTTTGCCATACTTCATATTTTTATATTTTCATGATTTTCAACTTTAATTTCAACTATATTTTTTTTAGTTATATTATCTTTACTAGGGTATATGCTTATAATGGTTCAAACTACATGATTATTTATACTCTCAATAGATATTTGTACTTTATTTCATATGCTTATACTATTTGCAATTTCATCACTTACTCAAACTTTTATTTTTAGATTATTTTCGTCAGCTAGTATTATTACAGGCACTCATCATCAAATAACTTGTCAGATCTCAACTGATTTATCTATAACTATTCAAGAAATAGGGGAAACTATCTTTGAGTTTGAAATCATAACTCAAGCATTATCTTGTTGTCATAAAGCTTCACTCAACTTTGCTTGTATCTCATTTAAACTAGTTTCTTTTTGTTTTTTTAGAGCTTCAAGTCAAGCTAGTGCTTCATTTAGGGATTGATTTGCGATGTCTTTTTGTGTGTTTACTTCATTTACTTGTCCTTGAGACATTGACTTATATTGTTCATAAGTATTACTTGCTGTTTCTAAACTTTGCTCTGCTAAACTTACTTGTTTTTCTAAAAGAGAGATTTGCATATCACTTTCTGTACTAAAACTCTCCATGTTTTCTATGCTTCATTTTAGTCATAGTATGTAATCTCATGAAACAGTTAACAGAGACGATTCTATATCTTGTCACATTTGTGATACTTGTGACTTATAACTATCAATAGTTGTTTGTGGAAAATTTATACTTTCTACTGAATTATCAAGTACATCATAGGTAGAGCTTAATAATATTTTTAATTTTTCTGCTATTGTGATTCATTTTTGTGCAATATTTTCTATTGTCTCATTGTCTGGAGTCTTGTTTTCAATTTTTTCTTCAAATAAACTTTTATATTCTTTGAAAAGTTTATTTGCTTCTATAAATTCTTCCTTACTATCTGTTAAATGACTAGAATTTTTTGCAGATAAATAATTTTCATAACTATCATTTTTATTTTTATTTGCTTCAGTTATTCATATAAGGTTATCAACAAAATTGAGTACATTTGTATCTAGTATAACACTATTTGTTATAGCATTTATAGTATTTTTATATATATGATGTTTTTTTGTTTCTAAAACTAGTTTAGTTTTTTCTAAATTAGTTTGTGCTAACTCTAATCAAATTTCAGCTTGATTTACTCAGCTTAGAGTTGTTTTTAGTTGACTATCTGTTATATTTTTTGCATCTTGTAATCATACATGTGTTCATAAATTTCAGGCTTTTGCTTGTTCTACTTTTGCCCCCATAGCTTTTATTTGACTATCAAACATTAAGCTTGTAGATTCTTTTAATGCTTGTAAACTTGAAATTATATTCTCAGATGTTTTATATCAAACTTTTGCTTCAGATCAGTCTAGTTCTACTAATAATTCTCATGCATTAACTTTGTCTCAAATATCTACATATAAGTTAGATACTCTTCATCATACTTTTGTAGATAAGGGGATTGTGTTTTCACTTTCAACATATCAAACAAATGAGTTATTTAAATCTATACTTCATGTTTGTACAGTTCAAGTAGAATAATATTTTACTACTTTTTTTTCTTCTTGTCAGCAACTTGTTAATACTAGGCTAGCTATTAGGATTAAAATTATATACTTTTTCATCTTAGTTTCATTTAGAAAATATTTTTTTTAAACTTGAGATTATTTCAAGAGTTTTTTTATCAGTAATTTTATAATAGACTTCTTTTCATTTTTTTTCTGATTCAAGTATTAATTGTAATTTCATCTTTCATAAATATTGAGATACTTGTGATTGAGATAAATTAGTGCATTTAATAATATCACTTACATTTTTTTCCTCATCTCATAGATAGCATAAAATTGCTAATTTGTCCTTATTTGAGAAGTTTTTTAATAAATCAGAAACACTACTAACATTATTTATAAAATCATTCATATTAATATATTATAATTTAATAATATGTTAATTATATTAATATTTTTTATAAGTCAAATAAAAAAGTTTTTACAAATATAAAAAAGGTAATAAAATGGTAAAAATTATTATATAATAAAAAAAAAATGTTTAAAAAAGAAGCAAATGCTATGTTAAATTTTTCACTTTTTATAATTACAGGATTTATTGTTTTTTATATTTTGTATGTGTGAGCTAGCTTGATAATCCCGTTTATAATTGCTGTTTTATTTTCTTTTGCTATTATCTGACTCAGTAACTTTTATAAAAAATTTAAACTTCCTGCTTTTATATCATTTACTCTTTCACTTGCTACATACATTTTTATTTTTTGGTGAATATGAAGGATGATTGGTTCAAATGTATCAGAGTTAAACGCATCTTTACCTTTTTATCAAGATAAAATTTATAATATAATTTCACAATTTCTAGATTATTTCCCAGTGTCTCTTCAAGAAAAAATGATAAGTGGTTTAAATAATATAGATATTGCAAGTATATTTACTTCAGTTTTAGATACTGTTACTTCTATATTCTCATCCGCTTGAATAATACTTTTCTATGTGATGTTTATACTTTTAGAGTATAGGTTTTTTAAAGATAAGTTAAATCTTATGATTACTGATGCTTCAAAGAAAAAAGAAGTATTTGAAATTATTGATAAGGTAAAAAATGATATTAAATCTTACTTTGTTATAAAAACATTTGTATCACTTTGAGTGTGAATACTAAGTTATCTTATTATGATAGCTTTTTGACTTAATTTCGCTATTTTTTGGGCTTTTTTAATATTTATTTTAAATTTTATCCCAAATATTTGATCAATAATTGCTGTTGCTTTCCCAATAATGTTTTCATTGATTCAGTTTTCTTGAGATCTATATGCGACAATTTTCTTACTTGCTTTTATGGTTTGAGCACAAGTTCTTATGTGAAATATAGTAGAACCAAAATTTATGTGAAATAAACTAAACCTAAGTCCTCTTGTAATAATAGTTTCACTTTGATTTTGGGGGAGTTTGTGGTGAATAGTAGGTATGTTGTTATCAGTACCAATTATGGTAATAATTAATATATTATTTGCAAAAATACCGGCAACTCGTCCTATAGCTATTTTACTCTCAGAAAAATGAGATTTGCAAGTTTATGGAGATGATGAGATTGTAAAAATAAGAAGAAATATAATAAAAAAAGTAAAGGAAAAATTTTCAAAGAAATAAAGTTTTACTTTTTTGTTTTTAAATATAAAATTATTACTATTAACTTTTAACTATAAATACATGTCTAAAAATATAATAATTGAAATTGATTCTAAGTATAGAGAACATTTAGATTTACTAAAAGATATATTTCCTAGTAATGATTCTTGAGAAATAACTTCTGATTCAGAAATCGTATGAGCATTGATTGAGAGTTTTATGGCTTTCATTCAAGAACAAGCTCAGGCTCATGAACATGATTCTTGTTGAAATTGATGATGTAGTCACAGTCATTAAAAAAGTGCTTTTAAGCACTTTTTTTTGTATTTTTAGATTATTTATATATAATCTTTTCAATTTAAATAATTTATAAATTATTTATCAAACTAAATCTTGTTTCGAAATAATTTTCGGAATAATCTTAGCTTGATAAAAAAATAAATTATTTGGATATAATTTATTTTTTTATTTTAAAATCATGATAGGATTATCAGATGCAAATGCAACAAAGATTAAACCTCTTGTTAAAACTTATATTATATGATGAAAAGAAATTACTTTTGAATCAGGTAAACTAGGTTTACTTATAAATGGATGTGTTACTATAAGTGATAAAAATGGTAATGTTCTTTTAATTACAGCTTGATTTAAAGAAGAATGAGTTAATACAGAAGCTGATTTTTTTCCGTTAGTTGTTGATTATCAAGAAAAGTTTTATGCTACATGAAAAATTGGTTGAAATAGGTTTCAAAGAAGAGAATGAAGACCAAGTGATACCGCTACTCTTACAGCTAGACTTATAGATAGACCTATAAGACCTATGTTTCCAAAGTGAATAGTTAATGATACTCAGGTTATTGCTTCTGTTATGTCAAGTAGTTGAGAATCAGATTTAGGTTTTTTTGCTATTACTTGAGCTAGTTTAACTCTAATGATGGCTGGAACTCCATTTGAATGACCTGTGTCATGAGTAAAGATAGTGCTTACAAATGATTGAAAATACATATTTGATCCAACTACAAAAGAAGAAGAGAATGCTAAATTAAATTTAGTTGTTGCTTGAACGCTTGATGCTATAACTATGGTTGAAGCATGAGCAAAAGAAGTAACAGATAAAGAAATGCTAGACGCTTTAGAATATGCACATATAATTATAAAAGAAATGTGTAATGCTCAAATAGACTATATTACATCTTACAAAAAAGAATTTTGAATTCCTGAGGTAAAGATAATATATAATTTACCAAATGAATTATTATACGAAAAAGTTAAATTATTTTTAACTGAAGAGAAATTAGAAGATTTATATGGAAAATGAAAAAAAGAATTTCAAAAAATACTTGATAGATTTGATGATGAGGTGAGAGCAGAGATAAAGAAATGGGAAAGTTTGTGAGACTTATCACTTGAAGAAAAAGCTTTAGTTGAAGGTGATGAAAATTTAAATTTTGTATGAAATCTTGTGTACAAAAGAGTAAAAGATATAATGAGAAAAAACGTACTTTTAAAAGACAAAAGATTAGATTGAAGAACTTTAAATGAGGTAAGAGATATTATTGGTGAAGTATGATTACTACCAAGAACTCATGGTTCAGCACTTTTTCAAAGAGGTATGACACAGGCTTTAACTGTGACAACTCTTGGTTGACCTGATGATGAAATGATAATAGATGGTATGATGCCAGAAAGTACAAGAAGATATATACATCACTATAATTTTCCTCCATTTTCAGTATGAGAAGTAAGAATGCTTAGATGAGTAGGTAGAAGAGAAATAGGACATGGTAGATTAGCTGAACGTGCACTTGAAGCTGTGCTACCAACAGAAGATGAATTTCCATATGTTATAAGAGTTGTTTCAGAAATCACTACTTGTAATGGTTCAAGCTCTATGGCATCAGTTTGTTGAAGCACAATGAGTCTTATGAATGCATGAGTTCCTATAAAAGCTCCAGTTGCTTGAGTTGCTATGGGTATGATTTTTGATGAGGAAACATGAAATTATAAAATACTTTCAGATATACAAGCTCAAGAAGATTTTTTGTGAGATATGGATTTCAAAGTAGCTAGAACCAAAGATGGTATAACAGCTATGCAGCTAGATGTAAAAATCAAATGATTAAAAATGGAGGTATTTGAAAAAGCTTTTTTACAAGGTGCCGATGCTATAGAGTACATACTTTGAAAGATGATTGATATACAACCTAAAGTAGCTGATAGTCTTTCTCCTTATGCTCCACTTATAATGAGTATACAAGTTCCTGTTGATAAGATAAGAGAAATAATTTGAAAAGGGTGAGAAAATGTACAAAGAATGGAGGCTATATATAATGTAAAAATATCAATTGCGGATGACTGATTAACAACTATTACTTCAGTAACTCAGGAAGGTTGAAATAAAGCTATAGCTGAGATAAATGAAATGTTGTGGAAACCTGAAGTATGATACAAAGGTATTTGAAAAATTACAAAAATTATAGAATGAACTTGAGCAATTGTAGAGTTTAGAGGTAAATCAGGGATGATTCATATATCAAAACTTGCAGCAGAGAGAGTATCTAAAGTAGAAGATATAGTAAAAGTTTGAGATGAAGTAGAATTTGAGATAATTCAGGTAGATTTAGAAAAATGAAGAATAGGATTAAAAAGAAAATTTGAAACTATTGTACCAAAAGTAGATGAAAGTAAAAAAGAAGAGAAATAAAAAAATGTGAAGTTAAAAACTTCACATTTTTTTATTTCTCCAAAATGTATCACTTATTTATATATGTTTTTAATTTAAAATCATCTCATAATTTTTTTCTTACTCTTGAAATTGTGACATTTACATTATTATCTGATACTAAACTAGGATCATATTCTCACCAAACAGAATTGATAATCTGAGCTTTTGTTATAAGTTTTCATGCGTTATATATCATTATTTCAACAAATTGCATTTCACGAGATGTAAGTTCTATCTCAATTCATGATTTTGTAATTTTATTTTTTGTTAAGTCTAAAACTACATCTTTATAATATAATTTTGAACTTTGTTTTATTTTGTATCATCTTCTAATAGCTGATCTTATTCTAGCAATTAGTTCCTCTGGAGAATATGGTTTTTCTAAATAATCGTCAGCTCATATATTTAATCAATATACTTTTCTTTCTTTATCACCATATCAAGAAGTAATTATTATTGGAGAATCTATATTTTTTTCTTCTCTTAACCATTGTATAAGTTCAAGTCAATCTCAGTCAGGTAGTGAGATATCAATTATATATAAATCAGATTGAAAAACTAAGTTTTTTTTAAAGCTTTTTATATCATTAAAAACTTCAACTGAAAATCAGTTTCTTTTTAGTTTTATTTCAGTTTTTGAAGCTAAAATTTTTTCATCTTCTATTATAGAAATTTTCATAAATTTATTAATAAAAAATATTTTATATATTATATAATAATTACTAAATATGTCCAATAAAAAAATGGATATTTTTTTATGTTGAAAGTTATTATACATATTAGATATTAAATTAACATTAAATTTTTGAAGCAAAATGTAACTATTTTGTAACTTTTTTTTTATATAAATGCATTGTTTTATTTTTTAATATGGTTTTTTACGAAGTTAAAAAAATATATGAATTAGAAATCATAAATAGGAAGATAATTAAGATTTTGATTAACATTTTAGTGAAGAAAAAGCTTGGTAAATGGCTACTTCTGTAGATGTTTTTAGTTGTAAATTCTATGAACCATTAGTTATAGCTGATTTTGCATTAGAATTTTTTAAAGGAGAATATTATAAAATTATGGTAAATATGAGAGATGTTAAATAGTTTTATTTCTTAAATTTGTATTTTTATGTTAACAGCAAATAAGAAAAAAGACACTCAAGAATCTCAGAATTTGTTACAAATTGAATCATTAGATCCACAAAATATTTCTGAGACAGATTTTTGTAGTATATGTAGTCTTGAACAAGATATATGGGCAAGAAAAGAATGATTGTGAGAATATGTTAAGTGTATAAATTGTTGATTTATTCACTCAAAGCAAGACATATTTTGACATATAGAAAATAGTATTTATTTACAAACAGTATCAACTATAGAACAGTTATTATCATTGGATAGTATAAAGTGTGTTAAGTGTTGATCAGATACAAAACATATATATTGAGATTTAAAACATAGGGAAAAAATAAGGCAAAGGTATAAACTTAGTGAATCATTTATAAGTGCTTTGAGGAATGAAAAAGGAGAGTTAATAGGATTTATGGATGCTTATATTGATGATATATCTGTAATTTTTGAAAGAGAATTGAGTTATCATTATGGTGATATATGACTTGATATAATAATTAATCTTATTGAGAAACAAACACAAGAACAATTACCTGATAAATTATTTAGTTTTTCAGCACTTTGAACCGAAGAGAAATATATGAATATGTTTTATATTTATTGGTTATTGTCTACATTTTTTACATCTATTCCAAAAGAAAAAGGCCATATTTTATGAATAACAGAATTAAATTCATGACAAAACTTAAATGCTATTTACTATGCTTTATGAGTTAAATGTTTATGAATTAGTAGAGATAATAACTTGTCAGAAAAAAGATTAAATTTAGGAAACTCATATAATAGTGATATTTTTGTACAGCCTAATCTTATTAAAACATATACAGAAAGCTTTAAATTACCTATAAGACAATTTATAAAAAAATATAGAAGTGCTATTAGGTCAATAATAGTTGATTAATTTTTTTTATGTATTACTATATAATATATTTATTTTATATATTATTTTTATGAGTTTTTTTGTAATATTATATTTAGTTGTAATTCTACTTTTATTATATATATGATTTTTATTTTTTAGAAAGAATAAGTGTTTATATTGATTTTATTATCTTTTATTTTCAATTTCAACTTCTATTTGGTTTTTATTTTATTTTCTTTCATATTTTAGTACTACTAATATTGAAATGATGTTAATTTTTTCAAAAATAACATATTCCATTTCAATTGTAGCTATTTATAGTTTTTTATTTTTTATAATATATTATGGATTAAGAAGAAAAAAAATTATTTCATTTATAAATATTTGAGTGATTATTTGTTTTATATTGATATTATTAATTTATAATTTTACACCTTTAATTATAGAGTGAATGTACTATGATATAAGTAAAAATCACTATTATGAAACTCCTTGAATATTATATAATTTACACAATATCGTAAGTTTTATATTTCTCCCTTTATTATTAGGTTTTTCATTTTTCAAATTGCATAATTTAAACAATATAAATAAGATGAGAATGAAATATATACTTATTTGATGGTTTTTTTTTATATTTCTAGCTTTTTTGTTTCTATTAATATTACCTACTTTTTGAGTCAGGATATTTGAAAAGCAAATAGTTTTATTTGTATTGCCGTTTTTATTTGCCTTATGGTATTCGATAAATAGATATTATTTTTTAGATATAAAAATATGACTTTGAAAAATTACTGTTTTTATTATATCAATATTTTTTACTTTTATATTAGTTAATTTGTTAAAGTTTTATTTTTTAAGTTTTTGAGAACACTTTTTGAGTTTTTGGTGAGTTTCTTCACAGTTTTGAATTTTTGATTTA
>JAQVGG010000030.1 GCA_028696815.1 Candidatus Altimarinota bacterium | reverse complement strand
AAAAATTTTTTATTTTAATTTGATTTAGTATTTTTTTTGACTATACTCCCCGCGAAAAATTAGCATTTTATAATTTTTAGATGAAAGAGATTTTTGACAATATGCTTGTTTGGCAAGCCAGTTATACGTGATTGATAGTAGAAATATTTTTGATATTTTTACTATGGATTGGTTTTAAGTATTTTTCAAAATCAGGTATCATAGTTATGATAGAACTAGCATTTGAAAAAGCTTATGAGTTCTTTGAAGAAATTTTATGATTAGAAGAGAAAAGATGGATTAAGGTTTATATAACACTACTTTTCTTTGTAATACTTATTTCAAATCTACTTTGAGTAGCTTTAGAATTTTTGTTACCAATATTTTGAGATAGTTTACATCATGCAATTTCTATACCTACAGCTGACATAAACTTCAATGTAGCTATGGCAATTGTATGAGTAGTAATAGTGATACTTGAGCAATTTAAAGCTCTGGGGTTTTGGAAAGCAGTCCATGCTTATATACCGATTAAGTGAATGGATCTTATACCTTATGAAAGATGAAAATTACCAGTAATTTTAGACTACGTAGTATTTGTTATAGTAAAGATATTTGATATATGAATTTCTCTTTTCCTTTGAATATTAGAATTGGTATGACATGTTGCTAAAATAATATCTTTGTCTTTCAGGTTATTTTGAAACATGACATCAGGTTGACTTTTACTTGTAATGCTTGTTTGAGCGGTGTCATGATTGACAGTTAGTCTGGTAGATATAGAGTTTCCTGTTATAGGACCTGTGATACTTTACTTACAAGAATTACTTGTAGCTTGAATACAAGCTTTAGTATTTCCACTACTTGTAGCAATCTTTATAAAAGTTGCTAAGGTACACTAATACTAAATAAAAGATAAAAAAGAACAAATAACAGATTTTAAAAATATTTTATTATTAATTATTTACATATGGATTATTTAAATTATGTATGACCTGGTTTAGCTGTTTGACTTGCTTGAGTTTGAGTTGCAATCGGTCAATGAATACTTGCTAAAAAAGCAATGGAAGTGATGGGGAAATCTCCTGCTATGATTACATTTTACTTAACAGTAACAATTCTTGGTATAGCACTAGTTGAATCTGCAGTTATTTACTGATTAGTAGTTGCATTTACTTTACTTGATGCTACAACTCTACCTCTATACACGTCTATTGGTGCTTGAACTGCTATCTGACTTGCTTGACTTGGTGCTGGTATCTGAGAAGGACAATTGATAGCATGAGCACTATCTGCTATGGATAGAAATCCACAAATCAAAGGTAAAATAATGACTTTCATGGTACTTTTTGTTGCGCTTGTAGAAGTTACTGCTATATATGGTTTAATAGTTGCATTTAGTATTATTGAAAAATGAGCTAGTTTTGAACCAATGTACGCTTTAGCTGCTGGTCTTGCAATCTGACTTGCTTGAGTATGAGTTGCGATAGGTAGATGATATATGTCAGAAAAATCTCTTGAAGTTATGGGGCAAAATCCTAAAATGATTTCATTTTTTCTAACTGTATCTATTCTTTGAGTAGCGTTAATTGAATCAGCTGCAATATATGCAATGATAGTTTCATTTACTATACTTGACTTTACTTGAGCAACAGCAGCAGCGATGGCAGCAGGTTTAGCTATAGGTTTTACATGATTAGGTGCTTGACTTGGAGAATGACTACTTATAAAAGGTGCTATGGAATCAATTAATAGATCTCCTGAAACAAAAGGTAAAATAATGGCATTTATGGTACTTTTCGTTGCATTAATCGAAGTAGTTGCTATATATGGTTTAATAGTTTCATTTACTGTTTTAGGTTCTGAAGAAACTGCAGTAAGTACCCAAAATACTGTTATAGAGCAAGAGGTTGAAGCTTCATCTGATACTGTTGAAGTTACTGAATAATTTAAAGTTTAAAATTTTAACTTAATTACAAATGGAAAATTTAAATGTAGCTGTTATTATAGCTCAATTAATAAATTTTTGAATAGTTTTCTTTATATTTTATTACTTTTTAGGTAATACAATTGTTAAAACAATTGAAGAAAGAAGAAAAAAAATAAGTGCTTTAGATAATTCTGATAGTGTAGTAAAAGAAAAACTTGAAGAAGCCGAAGTGCAAGCTAAAAAGCTAATAGAAGACTCTAGAGCTGAAGCATTAAAAATACAAAAAAATGCTGAAGAGTTAGCAAAAAAAGATACTATGATTAAGCTTGAAATGGCTGAAAATAAAGCTAATTCTATAGTTGAAGCAGCAAATAGAGAACTTGAAAAAGAAAGATTAAGTATGTTAAATATGATGAAAGATAAGGTACTTGATTTATCATTGAAAATAAATTCTAAAGTTTTTGAAAGTAAAGATTCAAATAAAGAATTTATTGCAAAAGAAGTTAGTTCTATAAAACTATAATATTATGCAAAATTTAGAAAAATTAAATAAAGCTGAACTAGAAAAACTTTTGAAAAACTTGAGATTATATAATGATTTAATCAAAAAGGTTTGAAATAGAGGAAAAACAATATATAACAATATTTTTAAATGAATAAATAGTTATATAGTTGAATATTACCCAGTTTTAGAAGAAGATTATGTATTTGCTGAAGCTTCAGCTATATATAAGAAGATGTTTAACTTAGATGTTAAAAAAGAAGAAATAAAGTTAATAAAAAACGAAAAAATAAGAGGGTGAATTAAAGTCTATTTAAATGATAATTTGGTAGATTTAAGTTTCTTAAAGTTTTATAACTTATTAAAAAAATAATTACTTTTTAATTTTAAATAATTATGTCTAATGACTTACTGAACAGTATTATAGAGGAGGTTGAAAAAAAGCTTGACTCTGCTGCGGTTAACCCAGAAATAGAAAATGTTTGAGAAGTTTTCTATTTATGAGACTGAGTTGCTAAAATCTCAGGACTTAGAAATGTAGCTTATAATGAGCTTGTTGAATTTGAATCAGGTTGAGTTTGAGTTACTCTAAACTTAGAAGAACATTTTGTTTGAGTTGTAGTTTTAAGATGATTTAGTCAAATTAAAGAAGGTGAAAAAGTTAAATCAACTTGAAAAACTTTAGAAGTACCAGTTTGAGAATGATTAATTGGTAGAGTTGTTGATGCTCTATGAAATCCTATAGATGGTATGGGAGAAATAAAATCTAGTGAAAATTATCCAATAGAAAGAGTTGCAACTTGAGTAATGGCTAGAAAATCAGTTCATGAACCAATGGAAACTGGTATAAAAGCAATTGATGCTTTAGTGCCAATTGGTAGAGGGCAAAGAGAATTAATTATCTGAGATAGACAAACAGGTAAAACACAAATAGCTATAGATACTATTCTAAACCAAAAAGGTCAAAATATGATTTGTGTTTATGTTGCTATAGGACAAAAAGAAGGTAAAGTAGCTAGAGTAGTAGAAGAGCTTAGAGCTAGAGGAGCTATGGATTATACTATAGTTGTTACAGCAGGTGCTTCTGATCCAGCTTCTATGCAATACTTAGCTCCATATGCATGATGTGCTATGTGAGAATACTTCATGTTCAATGGAAAACATGCTTTAATCATTTATGATGATTTATCTAAACAAGCAAATGCTTACAGAGAGATGTCACTATTACTTAGAAGACCACCAGGAAGAGAAGCGTATCCATGAGATGTTTTTTACTTACACTCTAGACTTTTAGAAAGAGCTTCAAAATTAAATGATGAACTGTGAGCTTGATCATTAACAGCACTTCCTATAATTGAAACTCAAGCAAGTGATGTATCTGCTTATATTCCAACAAACGTAATATCTATTACTGATGGACAAATATTCTTAGAATCTGATCTATTTAATGCAGGTCAAAAACCAGCGATAAATGTATGATTATCAGTTTCGAGAGTATGAGGTTCTGCTCAAATCAAAGCTATGAAAAAAGTATCAGGTACTCTTAAACTTGATCTTGCTCAATATAGAGAGTTAGCAGCATTCTCACAATTTGCTTCTGATTTAGATGCTGGTACTAGAAAACAATTAGATAGATGAGCGAGAATGATGGAATTATTAAAACAAGGTGTATTTGAACCAGTTATAGTTGCGAAACAAGTATGTGCTATATATGCTGCTTGAAAAGGATTTTTTGATGAAATAGAAGTATCTAAAATCAAAAAAGTAGAACAAGACCTATACTTAAGTCTTGATGAAGAAAAATCTATACTTGAAGCTATAAAAGCTGAAAAGGCTATGAGTGATGAAACTGAAAATAAACTAAAAGAAGTAATTAATAGAGTAGTTGAATTAAATAAATAGTTTATTTAAATAATGCAAAATTATGGATAAATGTATAAAAGAAATTTCTCAAACCTTTTGGAATACTGATACTGATCAATTGCCTGGAGCTATTAAAATAAATGCTGAGACTACAATTATTTATCAGTGAATTACTTCTCAACAATCAGAAATTTCTAAATGAGTATATTGTGTTCTTAATAATTAATTTTAAACCATATAAACTATGGCAACTTGAAAAGAAATTAACAGACGTATAAAATCTATAAAAAACACAGCAAAGATTACTAAAGCTATGGAGCTTATTTCAACTGTAAAGATGAAAAAAGCTCAAGATTTAGCTTTAGAGAAAAAATCATATATTGCTGGAGTTTTAAAAGTTATCATGAATCTGACTGATAGTTTAGCTGATACTGCATACTTTAAAAATAGAGAAAATCATAAAAAAACTCTAGGAATTATTATAACATCAAACAAAGGTTTATGTTGAGGTTATAATATAAATGTAATGAAAAAAGTAAATGAGTATGTTAAATCTCATGATGAAGAAATAGATTTTGTTACACTTTGAAAAAGATGAGCTCAATTTATAGCTAGAACTTGAAACAATATAGTAGCTGATTTCTCAGGAGATTTTTCTGATAACATAAACTATCATTTTTCAAAATCTGTTTCTAGATTTATAAAAGATAAGTTTATAGATGGAGACTATGATAAGGTAGTAGTATTTTATAACTATTATGTGAATACTATAAAACAAATACCTGTAGCAAGAGAGTTACTTCCTTTAACAGATAAAGGAATAGAAAATTATTTTGCTACTATACTGTGAGATGAAAATTATGATTATACAGGGGATGAAAATCTAAAATATACTATTGAGCCTTCTGTAGAAGAACTTTTAGACGAAGTATTACCTATGCTTATAGATTCTATGTTTTATGATATATTAATAGAATCTAAAGCGAGTGAACATAGTGCTCGTATGATTGCTATGAAAAATGCCAAGGATAATGCAAATAAGTATGCTTCTAGATTATTGCTAGAATACAACAAAGCAAGACAAGCAGCTATTACAAAAGAAGTATCTGAGATAGTATCTGGTGTTGAAAGTATGAAAGACTAATAAAAACTATGGCTTTACAAATATAAAAAATATAATACAATAAATTTATTTAATTTCTAAAAATATTTTTATGTATAAACATATAAGGATTTCAAGAGTAATAATAAATATACTTTTTTATATTTTTTATGTACTTTTAGCTTCAGTTATTTTTTCTTTTGTTTTTCCTTTAACTTTGAAAATATCTGGAAAATCTGTTTTGAATCCATCAGATCCGATATTTGTAAAGATACAACTTGCTATTATAGTTCTTGTTTTAGTTGCTACTGTTATATATAGAAGATTTTTTTATTTACCTATTAGAAATGGAGATTTACTTAATGAAGAAAAAAATCCAAAAAAAGAGTTAGAATTAGAACATGATATGAATCAAAAAGAAAATTCTTCTGTAGATAAACCTAGTGAAAAACTTAAATATGATAAAAATAAATGAGTAGAGCTTGATATAAAAATAGGTAGAGAAAAATAAAGTAAGTTTAGTTAATAGGTTGTAGGTGACAGGTTGTAGGTTTTTTATAATCCTGCGTACCCTACCGCCTTTAACCTTAAGCCTAAAAATATATGAAACTAAAAGTATTTACAGATTGAGGTAGTAGGGGAAATCCTGGAAATGCATGAATTTGAGTTTATATAACAGATGAAAATTGAAGAGAAGTAGAAAAAAGATATAAGAGTTTATGAACAAAGACAAATAACGAAGCAGAATACCTATGAGCTTATTATGGTATAAAAAGAGCAATAGAGCTTTGAGCTAAGCAGATAGAATTATTTATGGATTCCAAGCTTGTTATAAGCCAGTTAAGCTGAGAGTGGAAGATAAAAAAAGATGAACTTAAAAAGATATATATTGATATAATATGAGAGATATGACAAGCAGGAGTAAAAGTTATATATAAGTGGATTAGAAGAGAAGAAAACAAAGAAGCAGACAGATTAAGTAATGTTGCTATGGATAATAACAAACAAATCTAGTAATTACTAGATAATAGCAAATAATTTGAGGAAATTATTTTCTGTTATTTATTAATTATTAATTAATTAAAATTTATGCATATTTGAAAAATAGTTAAAATCGTTTGAGTAGTAATCGACGTAGAATTTAGCGATGGATATGTTCCATCAATATATGAAGCATTGGAAGTTAAAGGTGCTTGATCTAGAGTAGTTCTTGAAACTCAACAACAATTATGAGACTGAGTAGTTAGAACTATTGCCATGAATAATATAGATGGTTTAAAAAGAGGATTGGAAGTTGAAGCAACTGAAAGTCCTATTAGAGTACCAGTATGAGAAAAAGTACTAGGTAGAATGTTTAATGTACTTGGTGATCCAATAGATGATAAAGAAAAACCTGTTACAGAATACAATGATCCTATCCATAGAGAAGCTCCAAAATTTAGTGATTTAACAACTAAAGCTGAAGTTTTTGAAACTGGTATCAAAGTAGTTGATCTTATTGCTCCTATGCTTAAATGAGGTAAAGTAGGTCTTTTTGGTTGAGCATGAGTAGGTAAAACAGTTATCATGCAAGAGTTAATACATAATATAGCATCAGGACATGGAGGTTATTCTGTTGTAGCTTGAGTTTGAGAAAGAACAAGAGAATGAAATGATCTATATCACGAGATGAAAGAATCAGGTGTTATAGATAAAACAGCGATGGTATTTGGACAAATGAACGAAGCTCCAGGACCAAGAGCGAGAGTTGCCTTAACAGGTCTTGCTATGGCTGAGCATTTCAGAGATAGAGAAAAAAGAGATGTACTTTTATTTATCGACAACATATTTAGATTTACTCAAGCAGGTTCTGAGATATCAGCACTTCTATGAAGAATCCCTTCAGCAGTAGGTTACCAACCAACTCTTGCAACTGATATGGGTGCACTACAAGAAAGAATTACATCAACTAAAGACGGTTCTATTACTTCAGTACAAGCGGTGTACGTACCAGCTGATGATCTAACTGATCCAGCTCCAGCTACTACATTTGCTCACTTAGATAGTACTATCGTATTAAACAGATCTATTGCTGAGCTTGGTATATATCCAGCTGTAGATCCACTTGATTCTACTTCTACAGTTCTTGACCCAAATATAGTTGGTGAAGAACACTACAATGTAGCTAGAAACGTGCAAATAATACTTCAAAAATATAAAGAATTACAAGATATCATAGCTATCCTTGGTATGGATGAATTATCTGAAGAAGACAAACAAACTGTTGCTAGAGCAAGAAAAATCCAAAAATTCTTAAGTCAACCATTTTTCGTTGCAGAACAATTTACAGGTACTCCATGAGTTTATGCAAAACTAAACGATACTGTTTCATGATTTAAAAAGATTATTGATGGTGAAGTTGATCATGTACCAGAAAACTATTTCATGTATAAAGCTTCAATTAATGATGTTGTAGAAGCTTATGAAAAAGATCAAAAGTAATTTAAAAATTAGTCTATTAATTTTAATAAAATGAAATTAGAAATATTATCATTTACGTGAAACTTGTTTAAATCTGACGATGTTGTTAGTGTAACTGCTATGACTAAAGTATGAGAGGTTACTATACTAGATAATCATACTCCTTTAGTAAGTGTGTTAAAACCATCAACAATAAGTGTGATTTATAATGATGCATGAGAGAGGAAAGAAAAAGATTTTGCTATAGGATGATGAGTTTTAGAAGTTTCTAATTCTCAAGTTAAGCTTCTTATAGATATGCTTGTTTCTATTGATGAACTTGATGTTGATAAAGCAGAAAAAGCAAGACTTGATGCTTTAGCTATGATAGAAAAATATAAAAATAGCCAAGATAAAGTTGATATGGAGAAGTTTATTGAAGCTGAAGATATGCTGTTAAGGTCTATTGCTCAATTAAAATTATACAACTTAAAGAAATAACAAAAAAAAGAATTGATTCTTTGAAGTGCCCCCTAGAAAGTAGAGTCAAATAAAAAAGAGACTCTACTTTTTTTGTGTTTTGAATAAAATAAGAAAAAGTATTTAATTTTTAATAAATATAAAAATGAGAGAAATTAAATATACTA